>JAAENP010000515.1 GCA_024224155.1 bacterium | reverse complement strand
CTACCTGGCCGGGACGCTCTATGGCGCCCCTCGAGGCAAGCCCCGGGCTCTGGCCGGGGGCGAACGCTGGGCCCTACGCTTCCCCATCACCCACAAGCTGCTCTTCAACAAGTACTACGTCGATGAAATCTACGACGCCTCCGTGGTCAAGGGAACCTGGGCCTCGGCACGAGGCCTTTTCCGTTTCGACTCGAGCTTTATCGACGGGTTTCTGGTCAACGGTTCGCGCCACTTGACGGTCGGGGTGTCTCTACTCTCGGGCTTCTTCGACAAGTACGTGGTTGACGGGCTGGTGAATCTCAACGGTTGGGTGATGCGGTCGGGCTCGCGCTTTTTCCGCTCGCTGCAGACCGGGCTCGTGTCGCAATCCGCAACCGTGCTAGCCGTCGGCGTATTGGTTCTGAGCGTGTTCTATCTGCTAGTCCGAATGAGTTGATGATGCCCTACTCGAAGCCCAAGAGCCGAGTCGAGGCCGTTCTGGAAGCCGTTTTCTCCACGTCTGGGAGTTAGTCCATGTTCGATTGGGTTCTACAAGTTCCGATCCTGAGCATCGTCTGCTATCTGCCCTTGCTGGGCGCGCTGGCGGTCATGTTCCTTTTCAAGAAGGAGCAGGGCGAGGGAGTTCGAAAGTTCGCGACAGCCATTGCGTTCCTGGATTTCTTAATCTCACTGCCCCTCTGGTTCGTCTTCGAGAGGGATGGGGAGCTGTTCCAGTTTCGGGAGAGCCACAGCTGGATCGAGACTCTCGGAGTCCGCTACGAGTTCGGCGTCGACGGCATCGCGCTACTTTTGGTTCTGCTGACGACGTTGCTCGGCGTCCTCGCCTTTCTCTCTTCCTGGAGTGCGATCCGGGTGCGTGAGAAGGAGTACTACGTGTTCATGCTCCTGCTCCAGACCGGCATGCTGGGCGTGTTCATGGCGATGGACTTCTTTCTCTTCTACGTCTTCTGGGAAGTGATGCTGGTGCCGATGTATTTCCTGATCGGCATCTGGGGTGGTCCGAGAAGGCTCTACGCTGCGATCAAGTTCTTCCTCTACACGCTGGTCGGCTCGGTACTCATGCTGCTCGGCATTCTGGCGCTCTACTTCTACAACGCCGGCGGGCTACTGGACATGGAGGGATTGGGCAATCCGCGCACGTTCTCGATAACGCAGTTCCACGACATTGCGTCTCAGATACCAGCGGAGCTGCAGTTCTGGGTGTTTCTGGCGTTCTTTGTCGGATTTGCGATCAAGGTGCCGATGTTTCCGTTTCACACCTGGCTTCCGGACGCCCACGTCGAGGCGCCGACAGCGGGCTCGGTGATCCTGGCCGGTGTCCTCTTGAAGATGGGCACCTATGGATTCGTCCGGTTCTCGTTGCCGATCTTGCCGGTTGCGACCTGGGAGCTGCTGCCCTGGATGGCTTTTCTCGCCATCGTCGGGATCATCTACGGTGCGCTGGTGGCGATGGCGCAGAAAGACATGAAGAAGCTGGTGGCCTATTCATCCGTGAGCCATCTCGGGTTCGTGATGCTGGGGGTCTTCGCCCTCAACGGTCCGGGACTCAACGGCGGCATCCTCCAGATGATCAATCACGGCCTCTCTACCGGAGCTCTCTTCCTTCTCGTGGGTGTCATCTACGAGCGCCGCCACACGCGCATGATCGCCGAATACGGCGGCATCTCCGCGGAGATGCCTCTGTTCGCGACGGTCTTCCTGATCATCACCATGTCGTCGATCGGCCTGCCCGCCTTGAACGGATTTGTCGGTGAGTTCACTATTCTGGTCGGCGCTTTCAACCGCAGCTGGTTTTGGGCGCTCATGGGCGCGATCGGGATCGTCCTGGGCGCCGCATACATGCTGTGGATGTACCAGCGCGTCTTCTTCGGTCCGCTCAAGAATCCCGAGAACAAGGGCCTGTCCGATCTGAACCGGAGGGAGTTGCTCTACCTCGTGCCGGTGGTGGTCCTGTGTTTCTGGATCGGCCTCTATCCGAAGCCCTTCTTCAGGATTCTGGAGAAGCCGGTGAGCTACATCGTCGAGATCGTCGAATCGAATCGGCCCGAGCCCGGGCAGCACGCCGATATGGGCTCGATACACCGGATCTCTGAGCACGGCGGAGACTGAAGCAAGTGGATTCGATTCAGCCTCAGGAGTTCCTCGTTCTTCTCCCTGAGATCGTCCTGGCCACGGCCGGGATGCTGCTCCTACTGAGCGGAGCGCTCAAATCCAGCAACGGTTATCGAATCTGCTCCGCGGTTTCACTGGCGGCTCTTGTGGGCACCGCCGTTCTCCTGGTCACGGTGCAGGGAGTGCCCGAGACTCCGCGGGTGATCCTGTCGGGGATGTTCATCGTCGACGGATACGCTTTCTTCTGGAAGTTGCTGTTTCTGATGGCCGCGGCGCTCACGGTCGTGCTGTCCGATCGCTTCTTGAGCGATGGCGGCTACAGGCCGGCGGAGTTCTACTCGCTGATTCTGCTGGCGACGACCGGCATGCTGTTCATGGCAAGCGGCCACAGCCTGCTGTCGATTTGGATCTCACTCGAGCTGATGGCACTGTCGAGCTACATTCTCGCGGGTTTCTTCAAGCACGAGCGTAAGTCGAACGAAGCCGCGCTCAAGTACTTCATCCTGGGTGCTCTCTCGAGTGGGATCCTGGTCTACGGAATTTCCCTTCTGTACGGTGCCACCGGGACGGTGCAACTCGATCTGCTCGCGTCCACACTGCCGAGTGCGATGAGCTTGGACGCCGGCTATCGGCTCGCGGCCGCGGGCTGGTTGTTGCTCGCGATGGGTCTCTTCTTCAAGGTCGCGGCGGTTCCCTTCCATGTCTGGACGCCGGATGTGTACGAGGGAGCGCCCACCCCGGTCACGGTCTTCCTGGCGACGGCGTCCAAGGCCGCCTCGTTCGCCATCTTGGTGCGCATCTTCTATCAGGGGTTGCCGTATCTGCGGCCGGATTGGCAATGGGTTACGGCGGGCATTGCCGTGATCACGATGATCTGGGGCAACCTCGCGGCGCTCACCCAGTCGAACGTCAAGCGCATGCTGGCCTACAGCTCGGTCGCCCACGCGGGATATGTGCTGATGGGCGTGCTCGCGGCCACCGAGGACGGCCTCTGGTCGGTGCTGTTCTATCTCTTCGCCTACACCTTCATTACGATAGGTACCTTCGGTACCGTTATCCTGCTCGAGCGCAAGGAATACGCCGGCGAGACCTACGACGACTACGCCGGATTGGCTCAACGCTCGCCGTTTCTGGCGGCGATGATGCTGGTATTCATGCTCGCGCTGACGGGAATCCCGCCGACCGGCGGCTTCTTCGGCAAGATCTATCTGTTTGCCGCGGCGGTCGAAGCGGGTTGGATCTGGGTGGCCGTCGTGGGCGTCTTGACCAGCGCGATCTCGCTGTTTTACTACATCGGCATCGCCGTGCAGATGTATTTGAAGGATTCCTCGGACGATACGCCCTCTGCTCTTCACGCACCCGGCCTGGTCGGTACGATCGCTCTTTGCGCCGTAGTCACGGTCCTCCTGGGCATTCTCCCGGGGCCCCTGGTTCAGTTTGCGAAGAGCAGTCTGGGCGGGCTGCTCTGACGATTGGGCTCCGCGGCTTCGTAATTCTTGGCACGGTTTCTGCGTAGCACGGGGCCGGAGTCTGAGGCGATGAGCACCAAACCCGACATGAGCCACAGCGAAGGCTGGGACTTCGAAGCGGCGGCGATGCCCTTCGTTGATTCGCTCTACAACACCGCGTTTCGCATGACGCGCAATAGCGAGGACGCTCAGGATCTGGTGCAGGAGACCTACTTCAAGGCCTACCGTCACTACGACAAGTTTCAGGAAGGCACGAACTTCAAGGCCTGGCTGTTCAAGATCCTCAAGAACAGCTTCATCAACAACTACCGAAAGAAGCAGAGCCGACCTCTTCAGACCGACTTCGCCGAGATCGAAGATGCGTTGGAGAGTCGCGTCAGCGAAGAAGCGACTCGAAAGATCAAGAGCCCGGAAGAAGAACTTCTCGAGAACGTGCTCGACGAGGACGTTCAGCGGGCGATGGACGAGCTACCCGACGACTATCGGATGGCAATTGTCCTGGCCGACCTGGAGGGGTTCTCGTACAAGGAGATCGCTGAAATCCTCGAGGTCCCCCTCGGCACGGTCATGAGCCGCCTCTACCGGGGTCGAAAGCTCCTGGAGAGAACCATGCTTACCTATGCTCGCGAGCACGGCTATCTTCGCGACGGATCGCCCGCCAAGATGCGCAATCGCGAGCGCTCGCCAGAGGAATATCGCGACAAGGCCAGCCGTTAACTGGGGTGTGGGGCCATTTGGGCGGATTCGGACGATCTATGGACTGCCGCAAGGTCAGAGAAGTCGTATTCGTTTACGCTGACAACGAGATGGAAGGTGAGCTTCTGGTCTCGTTCCGCAAGCACGTGGCGGTTTGCCCGGAGTGCGCGCGCCGGACGATCTATGCCGAACGGTTGATCACGGTGGTGCGGAAACGCTGCGTGAAAGCAGTCGCTCCGGAGCAGTTGCGACAGCGCATCCTGAGCGGCCTACGCCACTATCAGGCCGGGGATTGATGCCTACCCGGATCCCACGCGAAAAACTCGGCTGGGCGGCTCTGTTGGCCTTGGCCACGGTTCTGGTGGCACCGCTGAGCGCCGCGGCGACGGTTGACGTCGCGGGATTGACCCATCTGGACGGGACCGCGATAACGGCCGACGAAGTCTCAGAGAACGCCCTCTTCGTGGTTTTCTCGACGTGGTCTCCGAAATGCAGGGGCATTGTCGAGTTGGTCAACGAGATCCACTCCGATTGGGGAGACCGAGCCCAGGTGTTTCTGGTCAATTTTCAGGAGGACGCTGGCGCGGTGGAGAAGTTCCTCGCGGGCCGGAAGCCGAAAGTGAAGGTGCTCTTGGACCCGGATGCCTCGTTCTCGAAGAAGCACAAGATCACCTATCTGCCGAGCCTGTTGGCCGTAAGAGACGGCAGCCCGGCCTTCCGCGGCAAGCTGCCGTCGGACGTCGGGCCGGTCCTCCGACCGATCTTCGAATAGTCGACTCGTCGTCTGGACGGGTGGGCAAAGGGCTGTGGTATCTTTTGCCGGTCGAGCTTTAGCAGCCTTTCAGGCCTCCCGGCCGGTCTCCCAGCGGCAGTGCCGACCTCCACTTCCAGCAAACGAGCCCCTTCGCGTAGCTGGAGAAAGTGGGTCTACGTCCCGCTGTTTCTGGTCGTCGCGGCACTGCACATTACCGAGCGTCGCCTGGCGGCCTATGCCGAGTCCCCGTATCCGATCTTCCCGACGGTGCCGTTTGCGGCGGTTCAGTCGATGATGGAGCGGGGCGCCGTCGAGCCTTACCTGCTTCTGTACCCGTTTGAGAGCGGCGAAACCCTGAGCGACGCACTCACCGGTGTGGGATTGGCTCGATCCGAAGTTGTGGAGGTCGTCGACGAGCTCTCGCCCTGGGCCGACCCGCGCAAGATCCGACCGGCGGACCAGTATTCGGCCAGCTTTGCCGAAGACGGCAGCGTCGAGCTCTTCGAGCTCTGGATGGCGAGGAAGGGCAGAGTGCGAGTCGCGCGCAGCGGTGATGGCTGGCAGGGAGACTGGCACCCGTTCGAGCGCTCCGTCAAGGTGCGCTCGATAGAGGGGACTCTGGAGGGTGCGCTGGAAACCGCGATCGCCTCCGCCGGAGGCGAGATCAACCTGGCCATTCTGATGGCCGACGTGTTTCAGTGGGATTTGGACTTTACCCGCGATCTCAGGACCGGCGACCGTTTTCGAATTCTCTACGAGACGGTGTACCTGGATGGAGTCGCTGACGGACTCGGCTCGATTCTCGGAGTTTCCTACGAGAACGGAGGTCGTCTTCTCGAAGCCTACAGATTCGGCGACGACGGTGCCTATTACGATGCCGACGGCCGGCCGCTGAAGAAGATGTTCCTACGCTCGCCACTGCGTTACTCGCGGGTTACTTCGCGCTTCAGCCGAAAGCGTTTCCACCCGATTCTGAAGCGCTATCGCCCTCACTACGGCGTCGACTATGGAGCTCGAATCGGCACGCCGGTGCGAGCCACCGCGAACGGCACCGTGGTCTCGGCCGGTTGGGATCGGGGCGGAGGCAAGACCGTCAAGATTCGCCATCCGAATAGCTATCTCACCGCGTACCTCCATCTGTCCGGCTACGCCAAGAGGATTCGCTCCGGCCGGCGAGTCATGCAGGGCGACGTGATCGGCTATGTCGGGAGCACCGGGCTTTCGACCGCGCCCCACCTCGACTATCGGGTGCAGCGCCATGGCCGCTGGATCGATCCGCTGTCTCTGAAAAGCGTTCCGGCGGATCCGGTGCCCCATCGCCGCCTGCCCGAGTTCTTGGCATGGCGCGATGAGCTGCGGCTGAGCATGAACGAGGGCAAGACGTTCGAACCCTCGCGGTTGGCCGAGGTGGCGCAGCTCGCCGACGCAGGTTCGAGCAGCTCTTCGAGCTCGTCTGTCGGTACCAAGTAGAAGCCGTGAAAGAGGTTTCCGCCCGCACGTGGTGCCGTGTCGATTTTGCTGGCGGTACCCTGGATATCTGGCCCCTGGGACTGCTCCACCCGGGTGCGGTCACGGTCGGCCTGGCAGTCGACATCGCAACCCAGGTAGTGCTGCGGCCGAGCCATGGCGAGTACCGGCTGGTGACCGGCGCGACCGTGCGGACGACCCGCGATCTGGCCCACTGGCTGGTCGACCCTTCGACGGCTCTGGTTGGCCACCTGGTCTCGAGTCTCGAGCTCGAGGCGCTCGAGATCGAGATTCACAGCGATTCACCGAAAGGCGGAGGCCTGGGAGCGAGCTCCGCGATCGCGGTCGCTTTCGTTGCCGCAGCCGAGAAGTTCGCCGGTACAGTCGAAAAGAGCGTTGACGCTCGGAGCCGGTTTGCGCGAGATGTCGAAGCCCGGTTGATGGGCCTGCCGACCGGTCGACAGGACCACCTGCCGGCTCTCTGTGGCGGGCTGCTCGCGATCGAGCACGAGCCGGGTGGCGAGCGGGTCGAGAGCCTGGAAGCGGATTGGGAGGCGCTTGGAGCTTCGCTGGTTGTGGCCTATTCGGGCGAGAGCCACTTCTCTGCGGGAAACAACTGGCGCATCGTTCGCCGCCGGCTCGATGGCGATCCCGCGGTGATCGAGGGTTTCACGGAGATCGCGCGTACGGCTCGTGCCGTCGTGGAGGCCTTTCGGGCGGGAAGCCTCGAGCGGGTCGGTGAGTTGATGTCCCGCGAGTGGGCCCACAGACGCGAACTGGCAGAAGGCATTTCCACGCCCCGGATCGAGGACATGTTGCGATTGGCGACGGACACCGGCGCCTGGGGGGGCAAGGCCTGTGGTGCGGGTGGAGGCGGCTGTGTGGCCGTGCTGGCACCGCCGGAGAGGCGTCGCCAGGTCGTGGATGCGCTGTCCGAGATCGCCGAGGTTCTTCCGGCGAAGCCCAGCGTCAGGCCCTTCGAGCTTTGCGTCCAATGATGCGGCGCTGGGAGAGAGGGTGTACAGGAGATCGGCGGAATTGACCTCGTCAGAGGACAGCCAAGTCCGTGCCGATCGGGCCGTTTGAGACCGGAGCGCTTGCTCCTTCCGGCTACCTCAGTTTCGGCGACGCTGGTCTGGAGCTTGCAAACTAGACCAATGGACGCATGCTCGGAGATGGGCAACAAGGAGGTAGCCGATGATCCAGAAGCAACTCTCAAAGAAACTCGTTCTCACCGCCGGACTCGTGGTGGCGATCGGCGCCTTCAGCGCGAGCCAGAGCTTCGCGGAACAGGCGCGCAGCAGGACATCGGTTTCGGACAGCTCACAGAGCCGGGGCAGCTCGGGTCGAACCGCCGTGAGTCGAAGCGGCCCCAGTCGTTCGCGCGGAGCGGCTTCGACGCGCAGCGGTGGGAGCGAACGCAGCAGGGGGTCTCGCGGGCATCACGGCTACCGGGGCCACCACCGCCGCTCTCACTATAGCTACGGTTTCGGGCTGGGATACTACGGCGGCTGGGGTGCCTACTACGGCGGCTACGGGGGCTACTACTACAGCCCGTTCTACTACGGTTACCCTGTCTACTATCCCTATCATCCTCGGCACTACAGCGACTTTGGCGCGCTGGATCTCAACGTTCGTCCGAAGAAGACCGAGGTGTGGGTGGACGGCCAGTACGTCGGAACGGCCGGTCGGTTTGACGGGTATCCCGGGCACCTCTGGCTCGGGGACGGCCGGCACGAGCTAATCCTCTATAGGCAGGGATTCGAGACCGTACGGCGCGAGGTGAACGTGCTCGAAGGCGTGGTGCTCGATATCGATCACCACATGGTGCCGGGCGAAGCAATCCCGGCGGAAGAGTTGACGGCTTTCGACCGAGATGAGCTGCGCCAACGCCAAGAAGTCCAGAGCTACCGCCAGCCGGCTGACACCGATCGAGGTTCGGCTCGGCGCTCGGACCGTATGGACGCTCGCGAGGAGCCGGGCAGGCTCACCCTGGAAATCGATCCGGTGGATGCCTCGATTTATCTGGACGGTCGCTTCCTCGGTTCCGGCCATGAGCTGGCGCGGCTTCACTCGGGCCTGATGGTTTCGCCCGGGAAGCACACCCTCGAGGTGGTCCGGCCCGGTTTCGACTCGGAGGAGATCGCCTTCTTCGTGGACTCCGGCGAAGAAACCGCGCTGCGGGTCGAGCTCGACGAGGCCTAAATCGTCAAGCCGCGCTGTTCCAGGCGCAGTAACCAAAGCTTTTTCTTGGGCCCGGCAACATAGCTGCCGGGCCCCGACTTTACGGTCACGACCCGGTGGCAGGGGATCACCAGCGGCAGTGGGTTGGTCAGGAGGATTGCCAGAACCTGACGGTAGGCCCCCCCGTTTCCGGCCGCCGAAGCGATCTGCTGGTAAGTGCGGACTCTCCCGTACGAGATCTTGGCGGTCTCGCGGAGCACACGCCTGGGGAAGCCGGTCACGCCCGACGGGCCGAGGTCATAGTCGATTCCGAGGCGGCTGCGAGCGCCGGCCAGGTACTCTGAGAAACGACCCAGCGTCTCGTCCAGAAAGTCGCTGCGTTCGGACCTTTTCAGATCTCCGAATGGGGTGAATTCCTTTCGCTCCCGACCCTTGGGAACGATCACCACGTGGGTCAGCTTCTCGCCGGTGAGCTCCAGGCCGAGCGCCCCAAGTGCGGACGGAACCAGCACACGCTGAATCGGCTCAGGGGCTTCGGTCGCCACTTGCCCCGCATCTGCGGATTCCAACATGGGGCGAAAGGCTATCACGGAGTCGGTGCCGGATCATCTGCCATCGAGGGGCTCTACGTGTACCGGAAGCCGGCTCCAAGTCGAGACGGCGAGCTCCGCGGCGAGGGCCGCGTCACTTTCGAAGGTCGTTTTGGTCAGCGTTCGGCAGGCGATGCCCAGAGTCGTCGCCCCGGCAAGCGGGAAGGGGCTGAGCGCGATACGTCCCACCTCGAGCTCGAATCGGTAGCGGTCCGAGACGCTTTGGACGGGGTCGGTGCCCAAGGCCCCACAGGCCCCCAGGGAGAGGGTGTCGGCGAGCTCGAGAAACTTGTAGTCGTTCTGGACCAGTGATCGAGTGACTCCGGCAACCGCCAGAAGCTCCTCTTCGAGCTCGGCAAAGTCCTCTCCGAGTTCATTCCAGCCGGCCTCGCTCCAGTAGTCCGGATGAATCTCGAGCGCGTGCTTCAGGACGAGGAGTCCGACGACGGGGGCCTCGGCGGCGACGCGGTGAACGCCGCGCCGCCAGATCCGGAGACGATCCTCGGACGGTATCTCGTTGAACGTCAAGGGCTTGCCGGACACAGGGTCGACCTGTGGCGCGGCATCGGCTTCGCGCCAGCCATTGTCGTGCTCGCGGATCGCGTGCAGCAGCTGTTGGCGTCGCGGATGCTCGGGGAGACCGTCGCTCCGCCATAGATTCATCAAGGAGCCGGCCAGCGCGGCATGATCCGGTTGTGTGAAGAGCAAGAGCTCATCACTTCGCTCAGTGACGATCACGGTCTGGTTTCGGAGGGGGTTGCCCGTCCGGGAGCTTGTTGTTCGGGAAAGCAACCGGTCCGCGGCAAGGCCGCGGACCGGTTCGAATCGTTCTAGTCGAGTTTGATCGAGCCCTTCGCGCTATCTCTCCGCTTGCGCTCCTTGGCGTCGAACTCGGCCATGCATGAATCCTGCTTGACCATGGCGCACTCGAGATAGTCGACGATTTCGATCAGACATGCGCGAATGGCTTTGCCCGCGGGTGTCTTCTCCTCCTTGGCGAGGTTGCCGCCGAAGCCGCTCCTGAACACACCGACGTTGAAGCCTCTGCCGCCGGTCCGCGCTTCCACTGTGCGCGTGAAGGCGACCTCGCCGCTCGTGGTGTCGACGACCCGCAGATCGACGGCCATGTAGACCTCGTTCTTCTTGCCGCCGAGCCGGATACCTTTGTAGCCGATTCCGCCCTTGCCGCCTTTGACGTTCTCTTCGTACGACGACAGGCTACCCATAACCAGATACTTGGCGCCGGTGAGTTTGCCGATCTTGGCACCGGTGCCCTTGCTCACCCGACCGTAGTCGGCGAGGTCCTGCTCCCGGAGCACCGGCTCGAGGTTGGCTCGCTCGACCACGGTGAAGGAACCTAGAGAAGCGAGTTCGTTGGTGACCGTGTCGGCGAGGTCCCAGCCCACACCGCTGTACCACCAGCCGGCGTTGGTCTTGTTGCGAAACTCGGCCACTCCGATCGAGGGTTTTTCCGCGGCAGCAATGCCTGCCATGAATACCAGCGCCCCGGCGGCCACAATCGAACTCCTGAAAAATAGCTTCATACGTCTCCTCCCGGCCTGCGGCCAATCGTCTGCACAAAACCTTATTATAAAGGGCTTCTATCCAGAATACGAAGGCAAGTGACAATACCGGCCAGTCTGTCGGAAGAAGTTCAGGGCTGAAACTGGATCGTGACCGCGGTCCAGGACTCCACCGGCTCGCCATTCCTGGTGGCCGGCTGCCAGCGTGACCTGCGCACCGCGGCGATCGCGGCGCTGTCGAAGCCGCTGCCGAGCGGCGGACCGAGGACTTCGGCCTCCCTGACCTTGCCCTGGGGCGAGATCAGGACCTTGACTCTGGCGGTCGCGGAGAGTTGGAGTCGGCGCGCCGCCAGCGGGTAGGTGGGTGGAGTCAACCGCACGAGCTTGGCCGGGGTCGGCGCCTGAATCTTGGCGGTGACGGGGGTCGGCGCCTGGATCTTGGCGGCGGCTGGGGAAGGCGCCTGCGCTGCAGGCTTCGGGGCCGTCGCCGTCGGTTTCGCCGTTTGCCGCGGTGGCGACAACCGGACGAGTTCGTCCGGAGTCGGCGCCTGGTTCTTCGGCGCGACAGGGGAAGGAGCCTTTGCTGGAGGCTCCAGCGCCGGCATCGACCGGTTCGCTGCATTCTGGGTCTCGAGCGGCTCGTTCTCGGTCGCTGCCGCTGCTCGAGCGGCTGGGTCCGTCGGAGCCGGAGTCAAGGGCTCATCCCGAGCCGCGAGCGCGCCGCCCGGGGCTGGAGCGGCTTGTTCGGTCCCGGCCGGCTGCGGTAGGGCATTCACGGCATCCATCGGAGGCGTCTCGGGGGTTCCCTCGCTTTGGAGTCCGCTCTGAAGGGATGCGATTTCGGTGACTCGGGCCGCTTCGCTGAAAGGGCTGACGACTTCTTCAGGCGGCGCCGCTTCCATCTCGGCTGCGAGCTCGCGCTCTCGGCTCTCGATGATCTCTGAGCGCAGGCTCTCCAGCTGTTGCTCGTACTCGGCCTTGAGTGTGCGCTCGATCTCCTCTGCGCGCTCGGCTACGACCCGGCGAACCTCCTCCTCGTCCAGGGGCTGGCCGACTTCTCCGTTGACGACCTCGCTGAGCACCACGGGCGCCGACGGGGTCTGCGACCCTTCGGCATCCCCAGGGTCGGTCGGCGGAGGCTCTGGCAAGGACACCGGCGTCTCCTCGACCAGCGGAAGTCGCGTGGTTGCGTTTGCCGGAGCAGCCAGCGGGCTCGTGGCGGATTCTTCGGCGCTGCTTCCGAAAACCAAGAGTGCGCCCAGTACAGCGCTTGCGGCGACGACGGAAACCGCAAAGCCGAGCCAGAAGGGTCTGCGGCCGGCCGAGTCTGCTGCTATACCGGGTACCTCAGCCGCGTGCGCCCAGGATAGTGCTTCGACTCCGGTGGCCGTCGGCTCGTCGTGATCGCCGGGGGCGAGCTCCACGTCGGGCTCCTCGACGTTTTCGGGTACCTCGGTTACTGATGAAAGCGTAGTCGAGATCTCAGCTGTCGCCTCTTCGGTCGACTCACTCTCTCTCGGTTGAGGAAGCACATACCTCTTCTCCTTCTTGAGGTCCTCGACTCCGCGCTCGAGCTCGTCTCGAAGGAGAGTGTGCATCAAGAAGGCCAGATTGAATGTCGTGGGGTTGTACTCGCCGTCCAAGATGAGCCGGCCCAGACTCTGCTGCCAGGCCATGACGTGCGGGATTCGACTCGCTGTCGGTGCGAAGCTCCCCTCGAGGAGAAGTCGCAGGCTCTCCGGGGCCGGTTCGCCGGTCGCTTGGACGACCATATGGTCGAGATCGACGTTTTCGATGGCGAGAATCTCTCCGGTTACCAGCTCGTACAGAATTGAACCGAGCGAGAACACGTCGTCTTGATCGAGCGGAGCCTGGCCTGCACGGCACTTGGGCGAAAGGTAAGGCGCGCAGAAGGGGCGCCCGGCAAGTTGATCGCGCAGAGCGCGTCCGAACTCGAATCCGCCGACCTTGACCTCGCCTTCGTTCGAGAGCAAGACCGAATCCGGAGTCAGGAACGTATGGAGCACATGACGATCGTCGTGCTCGATCCGATAGGCGGCGGCCAGGGCCAGTGCGATTCGTTCGCCTATGAAGAGCGCCTGGTCGAAGGGAACCGGGAAGGAGCGTCGCCGCGCGGCGCTCAGGAATGCCGAGAGTGTCGTGCCCAGCTTGAAATCGTAGGCTGCATACGGGCTTCCCTCGACCTGTCCGACGCCGGCACCGGCGGCTATGTGGGGGTCTTTGAGCTTCTCCTGGAGACTTGCCGAGGAATCCAGGCCACTGAGCACCCGTTCGGCGTCGATATCAGGCTGGTCGAGGACTTCCAGCCGGATGATCCGCTCGATCGCCCGGCCGCGGGTGACACCGGCCCGATAACACGATCGGTAGCTATTCGATTCGCTCTTCTGGAATAGGAGAAACTGGCCGAAATTCTGGGGCTGGTCCATCATTAACTCCGTGCCTGATCCCTGAAACCGACAATCGGCTGGATCGGGTAACCCCTTCGTAACGAAGTCTCTTGGGTCGCGTCAATGCAGTTTTTCACCCTCTCGTTTCTCGGCCCACCGCCGCTGCCAGTAGAGCCTCTGCCATTGGTGGACGTTTCGGTTGTGCTCGGCCAGAGTCCGGGCGAACACGTGGGTGCCGTCGTTCCTGCTGACGAAGTACAAATATGGGACATCCGCGGGCGCCAGCGCTGCCGCCAGGCTGGCGAGTCCGGGCGAGCAAATGGGCCCCGGGGGTAGCCCTGCCGTTCGGTAGGTGTTGTAGGGCGAGTCCATTTCGAGATCCCGGCGACGCAGGTTGCCATCCCACGTGCCGACACGCTTGAGGGCGTAAATAATCGTGGGGTCGGCATAGAGGCCCATGCCTCGTTCGAGTCGGTTGGCATAGACGCCGGCGATGAGCGGTCTCTCTTGATCGAGAAGCGCCTCTTTCTCGACGATCGACGCCAGAATCACGACCTCGCGCGGAGTCCTTGTCACACCCTCGGTTGGAGAGCCGTTCGAGCCCTCGGCCTTGGCCATCGCCCTGGCCTCCAGAAAGCGCTCGCGGAAGGCCGCTACCATCGTCTTGACGATCTCCGCCTCGCTCGTGCCGCGTGCGAAAGCGTAGGTGTCCGGGAATAGATAGCCCTCCAGATCCACGGCGTTCCGATCGAGGTCCTCGATCAGGCTTGGTGAAGCCATCTCGGACAGGAATACCTCGTACGATCCGAAGCCTTCGGTGGAAAGACGCATCGCGATCTCATCGTAGGTGAGGCCCTCGAGGATCGTTACCGGATGAGCTAGGACCTCGCCGCGCCTGATCTTGGTCAGCACTTCCAGGGTCGATGCCGGTCCGCTGAATAGATACTCGCCGGCGATCAGGACAGGATCCTCGAGCACGAACCTCCAATACAGCCGTGCCAGGTGCTGGTTGGCAATGACGCCCTGGCGTTCGAGCAGGCTCAGACTGTCCCGCACGGATGTGCCCGAGGAGATCGTGACCACCGTTTCAGAGCCTGGGAACGCTTGAAATGGCTCCTCGAGCGTGCGGTGCGCGTACGCCAGACCGAGGCCGGCGGCAATGGCGCCGAGCAGGAGCAGTACTGCCAGCAGGCTGGCCAGTACGACTGTGCGTCTAGCGGCTCCCATGGATTGCCGTTTCAGGCCGGGTCCGCCCTTCGGCGACGGTCGAGAGCCTCCTGCAGCAGAATCTGGGCTGCCAGCGAATCGACGCGCTCTCGACGCTGGCGCGCGGTCAGCCCCGCTTGGCGCAACCGGGAGTGGGCCTCGCGGCTGGTCAGGCTCTCGTTGACCGTCTCGATCGGCAGATCGAGGGCGGCGGAGAGCTTCTTCAGGAAAGCGGCCACACGCTCGGACTGGGGGCCCGCGTCGCCATCCAGGTTTCGCGGGTCACCGGCAACGATCAGATCGATCGACTCCTGCGCGGCGATCTCGCCGAGCTCTTCGATGGCCTGCTGGTCATTGCGGCGCGCCAGAGTCTTCCAGGGCATCGCGAAGCGGCCGTCGGCGTCCGAGATCGCCAGCCCGATGCGCTTCTCGCCGAAGTCGATTCCCAGGGCTTTCATCGACCTAATCTCTCCCCGGTTCGGAGATCTGTCAACAGAGTCGAGAGCCATTGGTGTGTGCTAGGATTTCGCTGCTTGAGCGGAGGTATTCGGGCCACTACGACTTCTTCAGCCCGACCGCGAAACCGAGCACAGCTATGCGGGAAGTCGTGATTCTAAGCGCCGTGCGGACGCCGATCGGCGCCTTCCAGGGGAAGTTGAGCTCACTTACTTCGCCCCAGCTGGGGGCGGCGGCAATCGCCGGCGCCATCGAAGCGGCAGGGGTCGAGCCGGCGGTAGTTGAACAGGTTTACATGGGCTCGGTGCTCGCGGCCGGCGTCGGTCAGGCGCCCGCGAGGCAGGCCGCGCTGGGCGCTGGGTGCCCGGTCACAACCGGCGCAGTTACCTTGAACAAGGTCTGTGGTTCGGCGATGAAAGCGGTCATGGTCGCCGCGAACGAGCTGCGCTGCGAGGATTTCGATCTGGTCGTCGCGGGTGGGATGGAGAGCATGTCCCAGGCCCCCTATCTGGCGCTCAATGCCAGGGCCGGTTTGCGACTCGGCCACGGGAAGTTGATCGATTCGATGATTCACGATGGCCTGTGGGACCCATACAACGACGGGCACATGGGCAACTGCGGCGAGCTCTGCGCCAGGAAGTACGCGTATTCGCGCGAGCGCCAGGATGCTTTTGCCGCCGAAAGCTACCGGCGCGCCCAGCGAGCTGGCGAGAGCGGTTCTTTCGAAGCGGAGATCGTCCCGATCGAGGTGCCGCAACGCAAGGGCGATCCCCGGCGTGTAGCCAACGATGAGGAGCCGGAGCGAGTGAACTTGGAGAAGATGGCCAAGCTCCGGCCCGCGTTCGACCCGGAAGGCACGATCACCGCAGCGAACTCGAGCAAGATCAACGATGGCGCCGCGGCGCTCGTGCTGACGACCGCCGAGCACGCCAAGAGCCTGGACTGCACGCCACCGATGGCCCGAGTGGTGTCTCATGCCTCGTTCGCACAGGAGCCGGAGTGGTTCACGACCGCGCCGGCCGAGGCCGCCCGTCGGGCGGTCGCCCGCGCCGGAGTCGAGATCGAGGACATCGATCTCTGGGAGGTGAACGAGGCCTTTGCGGTGGTAGCCATGGCGTTCATCGAGGAGTTGGGATTGTCCGAGGATCGGGTCAACGTCAACGGCGGCGCGGTCGCACTCGGACACCCTATCGGTGCCTCGGGAGCCCGAATCCTGGTGACCCTCCTGCACGCGATGACACAGCGAGGTGCCAGACGCGGCTGTGCCGCCATTTGCCTCGGGGGTGGCGAAGCTACGGCCGTTGTCGTGGAAAGGCTCGGATGAGGCGGGCGCGGGGGCAAGCGGGTCTTCTCAGCGCCTTGGTGGTCGCGGCCCTGGTGCTGGTCGGAATCCCGGTCGCTGAGGCACAGGAGGCGGCTCAAGCGCCCGAAGCCCCTTCGGCGGCCGAAGAACCGCCGACAGTGGGTGACGTCTCTGAATCCGCTGCGATCGACGACGCGCTCGATGAGCCGGCCGGCGATGCCGAGCAGGAAGAGCCGGCTCCGGTCGAGAGGATTACCTTCTCTCTCCCGTTCGCTTCGGAGACCGGTGGCGGCATCGCGTCCGGGACCGCGGGCACGCTCGAATACGTTGAAGAGAACGTCGTGACCGCCTCGGATGCGGTCGAGTTCAGCTATCAGAACATCAGGCTGCAGGCTGAGCAGGTGACGGTTGACCTCGAGACCAAGAAGCTGACCGCCGAAGGTCGAGTCATACTTGATGAGGGCCCCAGCCGGATCACCGGCGAGCGAGTTCTTTTCGATCTCGACACCAAGAAAGGTACTTTCTTCGAAGCGCAGGCTTTCGTCTCGCCGGATGTGTACTTCGAGGGCACCGAGATTTCCAAGGTCGACGAGGATGTGTACACCGTCACCGACGGCACCATGACCTCGTGCAGCGAGGACCGAACACCGGATTGGAGCTTCCGGCTCGGCAAGGCGCGGGTCAAGGTGGACGGTTTCGCCAAGGTCAAGAACACCCGGATGCGGGTGAAGAAGCTCCCCATCCTCTATATGCCCTACGCTCTGTTCCCGGTCAAGAGCGGCCGGGTGCCGGGTCTCTTGTTTCCCAATCTCGGGTACTCGTCGAGCCGTGGTGCGGTTCTGGGACTCGCGTACTTCCAGCCGTTCGGCGACAGTTACGACACCACCATCTACGGCGATCTCTACGGCAATGAGTACTACGGCCTCGGCACGGAGTTTCGCTATCGGCCGAGTCTGTTCACCGGGGGCACCTTCCAAGCGTTCGCGATCGATGATCCGATCGAGGACAGCGTGCGTTGGAAGGCGTCCTGGAAGCACACCAGCGACCGGCTACCGCTCGGAATGCGCGGCGTCGTCAACTACACCGACTTTTCGGATTTCGAGTTCTTTCGGGACTTCGAGCGCAACTTCAACGACATCTCGATCCGCTCGCTCTATTCGGCCGGTTTTGTGTCGGGCAACTGGGGATCGCACTCCCTCAATATCCTGGCGGACGAGCGGGAGACCTTCATTCGAAGAGACGTAACCGTCACGCAGAGGCAGCTCGCCGAGATCGAGTATCGCCTTCGTCCCACCCGCCTTGGCCGACTGCCGCTCTACCTGAGCCTGTTGAGCTCGGCCAACCGGCTCGAGGTCGACCGGACCAATGTCATCCAGGGAAGCTACGCCAGAGCGGATTTCCTGCCGAGCCTGACGCTTCCGATCAGTACGGTGCCCTGGCTCTCGTTCTCGGTTGCGGCCTCGGCCCGCATGACCTGGTACGAAGATAGCGTCATCCCAAGCAAGACGGCCTTCCGAGGGGAGTCCTTGACTCGAACCGCGCCCTCGGTCTCCGCGTCGCTGATCGGCCCTTCTTTTTCGAAGGTCGTCGACAAGAGAGTCGGCAGCTTTGGCAAGTTCAAGCACATCATCGAGCCGCGATGGTCGTATACGCGCATCGACGAGTTCGATGACCAGGAGTTCGTACCTCTGTTCGACGAGGTCGATACTCTGGTCGATCAGGAGATTTTCAGCGTCAGCCTGGTCAATCGCCTGCTGGCCAAGCCGGCGGACGAGGACTCCCTGGTCGGGGCACGGGAGATTCTGTCGTTCGAGATCGGTCAGTCCTTTAGCCTGAGCGATAAGCCTTTCGAGCAGTCCCTCGACATGAGCCGACTCGGAAAGCAATCGCCGATCACAGCGCGTTTGCGCTTCACTCCCTCGGACCGGGCGAGTCTGGAGGCGAGAACTTCCTACAGTGCCCTGTTCGACCGGTTGAGCTCGGCTTCGCTTCTGGGCGGTCTCCGGTTTGGAGCCGATTCCGTCGGACTCACATGGGTGACCTCGATCAATCCCGAGCAGGGAACGACACGCAGTCATCAGGCCCGCGTGTTTACGGACTTGACTCTGGTCAAGAACCACTTGCGCATGCAGAACCAGATCAACCTGGATCTCCTTACGGGCTTGGTTCAGCAGCATCGGCACATTTTCTACTACACCTCCCAGTGCTACGGGATCCGCTTCGAGTTCCGCGAGCTCAAGACGACCGTGCGCAGGGACCGCGACATCCGGATGGCTGTGTCACTCAAGAACATCGGCACGTTTCTCGATCTCAACCACGGCGAACAGGATCGATTCCGCTGATCGGAGACCGGCGACCGCCATGCGAGTCCTGATTACAGGTATCTCAGGGTTCCTGGGCAGGCACTTGGCGCCCAAGCTCCTCGCGGAAGGGTACGAGGTTTACGGGATTCGACTCGAGGGAGGCGAGCCGCGGGAGGGAGTGGTCGAGACGCAGGTCGACATTCTGGATCGCTCCGCGTTGAATGGGGTCGTATCGGAGATGGCTCCGGAGACGGTTATCCATCTTGCGGGTTTGAGCCACGTCGGCCGATCCTGGGATCGGATGCCGCAGTACTTCGCGACCAATGTTCTGGGCGTAGAGAACATCGTCGCCGCGGCACCTGGCGCCAGGATCGTGCTCGCATCAAGCAGTGAGGTCTATGGCTCGGTTCCGTCCGCGAGCCAGCCGATTCCCGAGAGCCGCCGGCCGGCGCCGCGGAATCCGTACGGATTGACCAAGGCGGCCGCCGAAAGGTTGGCTCTGGCGTCCGGTGGCATCGTCGTTCGGATGTTCAATCTGGTCGGCCCCGGTCAGGAAACCGCGTTTGCCCTGCCGAGCTTTGCCGCTCAGTTGGCCGACCAGCGGGAGCTAGATTCGGCGGTCCTCAAGGTGGGCAACCTCGAGGCCCGGCGGGATTTCGTCCATGTATCGGACGGAGCGACCGCTTTCGTCAAACTGGTCGAGCGGGGAGAGGCTCGCGAAATTTACAATCTCGGCAGCGGCACGGCGGTGTCGATCCAGGAGGCGTTGGATCGACTGATCGAGATTACCGGCATGACCGTATCGGTCGAGGTCGATGCCGAGCGCCTGCGGCCCGTCGACGTTCCGCTCTTGTGTGCCGACACATCGAAGCTGAACGCACTCGGTTGGCGATCCCGGCGCGGTCTGAATGGTGCGCTCGAGGATCTCTGGCAGGCGACGAAGGCATCCACACCGGTGGCTCACGGTTCCGCCTGACCGTTGCCATGGAACACGACCACAGCCCCGAGGCAATCGGAAGGCGGCTCGCCGGTGGTCCCGATGCCAGCTATCTCCACGACTGGATCTACGGCGGCATCGATGGGGCCGTGACGACATTCGCGATCGTCTCGGGTGTCGTGGGAGCCGAGCTGTCCTCGACGGTCATCGTAGTACTGGGACTGGCCAATCTCTTGGCGGACGGCTTCTCCATGGCGGCCGGCAACTACTCCGGCACGAAGGCCGAGCACGACCAGATCGACCACTTGCGGAGCATCGAGCTCCGTCATATCGAAGAGGCACCCGAGGGTGAGCGCGAGGAGCTCCGGCAGATATTCGCGCTCAAGGGTTTCAAAGGACAGACGCTGGATCGTATCGTCGAGGTCATCAGCTCCGATCGGGAGCGCTGGGTGAAGACCATGTTGACCGAGGAGTACGGTCTGCCGCCCGAAGCTCGCTCCGCCGGGTGGGCAGCCGCAAGCACCTTCTCGGCCTTTCTGATCTGTGGGGCCGTACCTCTCGGGCCCTATCTGCTCGGACTGAAGAGCGCATTCGTTGTGTCGATTGTCGCTACCGGCGTCGTCTTCTTTCTGATCGGGTGCGCCCGCAGTCGCTGGTCGCTGCACGCCTACTGGAAGACCGGGCTCGCGACGCTGGCGGTGGGTGGAGTCGCCGCGGGGTTGGCGTACGCCGTCGGTTACGCGCTCAGGGCTCTGGTGGGCTGAGCCGCCTGCTGGCCAGACTGCCCGCCCCAACTCCCCCTTGATCACTGATGCCGGAACGCGGGCCGATAGGGTCGCGTCGGTGCATAGCCCTAGGTTCCTTATTGGCGGGCCAGGGAGCGGACGGTCTCACCGAGAATCCCGACGGCTTGCTCTATCTGGCGGTCGGAGAGATATGGTGCCGGCCCGAGCCTCAGGGTCGTGCCCCGGCTGTCGGTGAAGACACCGGCCCGCTTGAGCGCGCGTTGAACCGCGCCGGCGATGGGCGAGGAGAGGGCCAGAAACCCTCCTGTCGCGGGCAGCGGGAGGTCTCTATTGCGGCACATCAGAGCGGGATCGAGGTCGAGCTCGTCGAACCTGCGCATCAACAGGCCGACCTGGTGTTGACTGATCGCTCGCAGAAGCTCTGGTTCGAGCTCTTCCTCCTGGAAGAAATCGAAAACCTCGGCCGCCCGGTAGTGACTGGTTGGATCGTAAGTCGCTCCGGCGAAGCGATCGTTGCCGGAAGCGTACCGGACCTGGCCGGGCTTCTTCTCCTGCGTCAGCTCTCCGAACTCGGCAAACCAACCGGTAGCAACGGGTCGAAGCCTGCAATTCCTCGGAAAACGGAGAAACGCGTTGCCTTCTCCGAGCTGGCAGTACTTGTAGCCGGCAGAGGTGACAAAGGCGTCTTCGAGTCCCCGCTGTCTGAGCGAGAACGGTACGACGTTCAACTGGTGGTAGACGTCGAGAACGAGAGCCGCGCCGTGGTGCCGGCAGCGGTCCGCCACTGCGGTGAGGTCTCCGGCGATCGCTGCGGTATCGAAGAAGACGGTTGAGGTGTAAACGGCGGCGGTGCGCTCGCAGACCTCTTCGGCCAGCCGCTCGCCGACGGTAAGCGCCGGTAGCGAGGGCACCCGCACGACTTCGATCCCCTCCTCCTGCCATCGCGCCAATTGCCGGGCCATCGAGTAGAACTCGTTCGTCGTCGTCACGATCTTGGGTCGTTCGGCGAGCGGAAGGGCGGAGAAGAGCTTGATCAGGAGATCGTGGGTGGAAGCGGCCAGCGAGTAGAGGCCGCCGGAGTCATCGAGGAGACACCGGTAGCCCTCGCGAACCCTTTCGGCCTTGGCGAACGCCCGCTCCCACTTGTCGTCGACGTGGAGGGCGGCGTCCTCCCAGGCCCGTTGCTGGCCGCGAAAGCCGCGGTCCGGCCAGGCCTGGTGGGAATGGCCGCTCAGAAGCCAGCGCTCGCCGACGCGGAAGCGTGAGTAGTGGCGGACGAGAGGGCAGGGATCCGCCCGAAACTCCTCGGGATTCCTTGGCATCGCTAGAGCCGGCTTCGAATGGCCCAGAGGTCGGGAAACAACGGTTGGAACAGGGTGGTCTTCAGGTAGTCGGCTCCCTCGGAGCCGCCGGTGCCCGGCTTGGTCCCGATGGTGCGCTCGACCATCTTGACGTGGCGATATCGCCACTCTTGGACTCCCTCGTCCAGGTCGACCAGGCGCTCGCAGAGCGTGGAGCAAAGGTGGTCGCTCTGGTAGATGTCGACAAGGATGTCCTGAAGGGCTCGCGATTCGGGAATCGGTTCGCGCACGTCGCGAGCCGAGAGCTCCTCTGGAATCGCGTAGCCGCGCCCGGCGAGAAAACGAAGAAACGAGTCGTAGATCGTCGGCTCATCCACGAGCTTGCGCAGCCGTTTGCCTCCCGGGCTGTCAGCGGGGTGGTGATTGACCATTGCGTGCTTCTTCAGGCCGAGCCGGAACTCGAACTCACGGAACTGAGCGGACTGAAAGCCGCTGGCCGACTCCAGACGGGCTCGAAACGAACTGAACGAAACCGGTGTCATGGTCTCGAGGACGTCGACCTGAGCCACCATGATCTTGAGGATGGTGAGGATGCGTTTGAGGACGGCGAGAGCGTCTTCGGCTCGGTCGGCCTCGAGCATTATTCGCGCATAGTCGATCTCGTGGTTGATCTGCTTGAACCAGAGCTCATAGACCTGGTGAATGATGATGAACAGGGTCTCGTCATGCTCCGGTCCCTCGGAAAGCGGCTTCTGCAGATCGAGCAATTCGTCGATCTTGAGATAGCTGCTGTAGCTGAGAGGCTTGCCGCCGGCTGCGGAGCTCATCGACCAGCCCTTCAGAACGGCTTGAAGATCGCCAGCGAGGCGGCCAGGCCACCGAGTAGCGGAATCAGAAAGAAGAAGAGATAGCCGAGGTTGGGCCTGCGCAGTGGCAGCAGCGCCAGGCTCCCGAGGATGAACCAGAGCGCGAATTTGGCCCAGACCCAGAGCTCGAAGCCGGTGCCGATCCTGGCGACGAGACCGAAACCGCTGATCAGAATCAAGACCAGGGTCAGCCCGTGAATCGCGGAGACCCACCTGTTGGCAACGTTGTTCTCCCGGGTGCCGCCGTTGGCGACATAGAGCGCAACGCCGCCGGCAGTCGTAAACAGAAACAGGATCGCACTGAGGTGAATCAGCTTGTAGACCGTATAGGGCATTCCCCGACTCCTTTCGACGTCAATCTCTTTGCGGGGAGTATTTCACGGCTGATCGCCTGAACGGGGCCTTGCCGGGCCGGGGTGTCAGGCTGCCGGCTCGGCTGTCGGATCGCCCAGGCAACGTCGAACGAGGGGGCCGACCGTGAGCCCCTGGACGATGATCGAGAAGACGACGATCGAATAGGTCACGGCAAGGATGACTTCACGATAGGCAACCGGCTCTCCGTGGAGCGTTCTAGGTATCGATAGCGCCAGCGCAACCGAGATTCCACCGCGCAGTCCGCCCCAGGTGAGGATCTTCACCGCATGGGGCGTGAAGCCCCTGAAGCGCCTCCTAAGGGTGATCGGGATTCCGACCGAGACGAAACGCACCGCCAGGAGCGCCGGGATCATCAGCAGGCCTGCGAGCAGGAACTCCCGGTTGAAGCGCAGCACCAGCACTTCGAGACCGATCAACAGGAAGAGAATGGCGTTCAGAATCTCGTCGATCAGCTCCCAGAATGTGTCCAGGTTGCTGCGTGTCAAATCCGACATCGCCACCTCACGGCCGTGGTTGCCAATGATGAGCGCCGCGATGACCATGGCGATCGGGCCCGACAGGTGAAGCCGGTTGGCAAGCGCGTAACCGCCGGCAACCAGGGCGAGCGAGATCAAGACCTCGAGGTGGTAATTGTCGATGGTGTACAGCAGATAAAAAGCCATGAACCCGAGGACCAACCCGATGAGCGCTCCGCCGACCGCTTCGAGCGCGAAGAGCTTGGCGACGTCACCTACCGAGACTTCCGATCCGGCTTCGCCGGCTTCAGATGCTGTATGCGCTGTCTCGGCCGCCTCATGGCTCACGACGGCGGCCGGCGCGTTGAGCTGGTTTGCGGATTCGTGCCCCTGAGCCGAGGCGTGCCCGAAGCCGATCACCCCGGCGATCGCCAGGAAGATCACCACGCCGACCCCGTCATTGAACAGGGACTCCCCGGTGATCTTGGTTTCGAGAGACTTGGGCGCTCCGAGCGTCTTTAGAATTCCCATGACAGCGATCGGGTCGGTCGGCGACACGATGGCCCCCAGGAGCAGGCAGTAGATGAACGGGACGTCGAAGTCGAGCACTCGGTTGAAGACGACCCAGGCCAGGCTGCCGGCAAGAAGAGTGGAGAGCAAGATGCCCGCCGTTGCCAGAAGCGCGATCACCCACTTCTGTTCTCGGAGGTCGCTCATATTGACGTGAAGCGCACCGGCAAACAGCAGGAAACCGAGCATGCCGTGCATGAGGGTCTGATTGAAGTCGATCGAGTTCAATAGCCCCTGGGCGGCCTCGAAGACCGGTGGAGAGTAGTGTCCGACCCAGATGAGAATCAGCGAAGTCACCAGCGCCATGACCATCAGGCCGATGGTGGCCGGCAGCTTCAGGAATCGGAAGTTCAGGTAGCTGAAGATCGCGGCCAGGGTGATGAGCGTTGCGAAGATTTCGAAGAGCGTCATGGCGGGAATTGTAGCGGTCGATCTCCGCTTGCCCTCGAGCGAAGCGAAGAGTGTCGACCGGCTCTGAGGTCGGTGCGCCGATTGAGTCGCGACGGTGGGTCCCTTCGCGAGCGCGGAGAGGCTCGCTCCGGAACCCACGCGCCACTCCTTCAAGCGCGGGTCGTCGCCGATCGGCAGGCACCCGGCCAGGGGCCGGCTCGGGCTAGGAGGCCTGCGGCGGTTGGGCCCTCGCCTGCGCGCCGCTACGCGCAAGCCGAGAGCGCTGTCCGTTTCGGCCTCTCGGGCGCTTGCGGCGAGCCCCCTGGGCCGGCTGCCTGCCGCATCGGTTTGCTTCGGAGGTTCGGCTTCTGACTCGCGGCAGATCAGTCCCACCCTGTCATTCTGAGGCCGTCGAAGATGGCCGAAGAATCCTTCCGGATAGCACCGAGAACGTGGAGTGGTCTGCTGAGAGACTCAAGTTACTTCGCGCCGGACCGTTCTTCCTCGGCACGCTCGAGATTCAGAGCGAGGAGCCTTTGCAGGATCTCGTCGTCGGTCAGGTCCGGCGGCCAGCCGTAGGCCGCGAACACCGCCTCGTCGAGCTCCCTGCGGGTGAAGCGAGCCAGGTGGGCCTTTGGCTGGAGAGTTTCGTCAGGGTGCGCTCCTTGAGTTTCACATCGCGGGCGTCGTCGTTGGCCGGAGGTGTGGACACCGAGCGGCGTCCATGCCCCAGAACGCGGAGCCCGTCGGCTGAGCTGCCGTTTGCGGCAGAGAAGACGGTCGACACCCTTCGCTTCGCTCGAGGGCAAGCGGAGATCGACCGCTACAGGGACTCCGGCGAGCCGCGGCTGGGGGCCGGCCGCGTGCGCCTCGGAGCGAGCCTCTCTTCGCTCGCGGAGAGGCGGCACCGGCGGCCTCAATCGGTAGTGGGGATCGAAGGGTCGTCGGTGACGATAGGACGGTCGAGACCCTTCGCTTCGCTCCAGGGCAAGCGGGGCTCGACCGCTACAAGGTTGACTGGCTCCGAGAACCAGTCGGGAGGGGACACCAAGGAATGATGTCCCCGATGAGGATGTCCCCGATGATGGTGGCCCCGAGGTCTAGCCCAGGAAGCCGCGGCTGAAGTAGTCCGAGAGCGTCAGGCCGATGAGGATGGCGAGCCAGAGGAACCCGGCGATGATCGACAGCTTGGTCATCGGGGCACTGTTGCGGACATGCATGAAGAAGAGCACAACCAGGGTCGTCTTGACGACTGCGATGGTCAGGGCGACGACGTCGTTGAAGGCGCCGAGGTCCGCAAACGCGGTGGCCACGGTCAGGGCGGTTCCGACCATCAGAGCGAGGAAGACCGCGATGTGGATTCTGACCGCGGGTACGAGTTCGCTCACGCCGCGTTCCTTCCCAGGAGATAGAGCAGGGGAAAGAGGAAGATCCACACGATATCGACGAAATGCCAGTAAAGGCCTATGCCTTCGACGAAGTTGTGATTCTCGGGCGTGAACCTGCCCTTCCAGGCCAAGACCATCAGCCAGATCAGAAGGCCGATTCCGATCACCATGTGCAGTGCATGCAGGCCGGTCATCAAGAAGTAGAGGTTGAAGAACATCTGCGCCGAGTTCGCCATCGCCTCCGGGAAGTGCGAGGCATCGAAGCCCGGGCCCGGAACCAGGTGCTCGTGAAACTTGTGGCTGTACTCGATGGCTTTGACGCCCAGGAACACCGAACCCAGGACAATGGTGCCGAAGATAAACCCGACGGTCGCCTTGCGTTGAGCCGTGGCCGCCGACCAAACAGCCAGCACCATGGTGAGGCTGGAGCTGATGAGAACGACCGTGTTGAACGCTCCCCACTCGATCGAGAGCTCGCTGCTTGCCAGGGCGAAGGCTTCCTGATTCGCGGTGCGGTAGACCACGTAGGCCGTGAAAAGACCACCGAAAAACATGATCTCGGTGATCAGAAAGACCCACATTCCGAAGAACGAGGCCTCCTGCTGCTGTAAATGGCTATCCCAGTGGTGAGCCAGGCCTGGGACGTGCGCCTCCGACGCCGTGCTATTCGACACGAGATTCCTTTCTCTTGGTGTACTCGTAGGCCTCGTGGTCCACCGTCGGCGGCTCGTCGAAATTGAAGGTCGGTGGCGGCGAGTGGGTTTCCCACTCGAGGCCCACGGCCCCCCAGGGATTCGCGCTCGCGCGCTTGCCGTAACGCATCGACCAGATCAGATAGATCACCGGGATCAGGTAACCGATGCCGAGGATGGTGGCTCCGGCCGAGGACATGACGTTCAAGACCTGGAAGTCGTCCGGATAGCTGTAGTAGCGCCGGGGCATGCCCATGTACCCGAGCAGGAACTGGGGAAAGAAGGTCAGGTTGAAGCCCAGGAAAATTACGATGGCTCCGAACTTGGACCAGAAGATCGGGTAGAGCCGGCCGGTGATCTTGGGCCACCAGAAGTGGAGGCCGCCGAGAAAGCCCATGATCGCGCCGCCCACCATGATGTAGTGGAAGTGGGCGACCACGAAATAGGTGTCGTGAACGTGGATGTCGATTCCGAGGGTGGCCAGCATGACGCCGGTCAGGCCACCGATGGTGAACAGGCCGATGAAACCCAGCGCATAGAGCATCGGCGTCTCCCAGGAGACGGAACCTTCATAGAGCGTCGCGGTCCAGTTGAAGACCTTGACCGCCGACGGCACCGCAACCAGCATCGACAGGACCGAGAAGATCATTCCGGCGTAAGGCGACTGGCTGGAGACGTACATGTGGTGGCCCCAGACCAGGAAACCCAGGATCGCGATCGCGACCGACGCGAAGGCCATGACCTTGTAGCCGAAGATCCGTTTGCGGGCGAACGCGGTGACGAGCTCCGACATGACTCCCATCGTCGGCAGAATCATGATGTAGACCGCCGGGTGCGAATAGAACCAGAACAGGTGCTGGAAGAGAACCGGGTCGCCGCCCAGGGCGGGATCGAAGATCCCGATGTGGAACATGCGCTCGGCCGCCAGCAGCAGAATCGTGATCGCCAGAACCGGGGTCCCGAGAATGAAGATCAGACTGGTGGCATAGTGCGCCCAGACAAAGAGCGGCAGCCTGAACCAGGTCAGCCCCGGGGCTCGCATGCGATGGATGGTGACGATGAAGTTCACCCCGGTCATGATCGACGAGAAGCCGGTGATGAAGATCCCCAGCCCGACGGCGATGACATAGGTATTGGAGTAGGTCGTCGAAAACGGTACGTAGAACGTCCAGCCGGTGTCGACGCCTCCCTGAAGGACCGCCCAGAGCGTGAATAGGCCGCCGATCGTGTAGACGTACCAACTCGCCAGATTGATCCTCGGGAAGGCCAGGTCCTTGGCGCCGATCATGAGGGGTATAAGAAAATTTCCCAGGACCGCCGGCACTGACGGAATCAAGAAGAAGAACACCATCAGGATGCCGTGCATGGTGAACAGGCGGTTGTAGGTGCCGGCCTGGACGAAGTCGCCGGCTGGCGTCACGAGCTCCAGCCGGATGAAGACGGCCATCAGCCCGCCGAGCAGGAAGAACAGGCTGACCGAGATGAGATAGAGAAGCGCGATCCGCTTGTGATCTCTGGTCAGCAGCCAGGACTTCACGCCGAAGTCGGCGTTGAGATAGTGCGTTCGCCGGCGATCGGCCTTGGCAACCTGTGTGCTCATGATCCCTGTTCCTCTGCCGGTCCCTCTGACGATCCCGCCGTCTCGGGCTCAGCCGGTGCTTCCTCGCCGAGTGATTTCAAGTAGCGAATGAGTTGGAGGAGCTCTTCTTCGGAGAGCCGGCCCTGCGCGGTAGGCATGATCGCCATGTATCCCTCGACGAGCTTGGCGCCGGGATTCAGAATCGACTCACGCAAGTAGTTTTCGTCGATCAGAACCTCAGAGCCGTCGGCGAACTTCTCCACCTTGCCGAAGATACCGTCGAGAATTGGAGCTTGAGCCGCGCTGTTGCTGCGGTGACAGGTGTCGCAGGCGAGTTGCGCGAAGAGCTCTTCGCCGGTCGCGACCCGCTGCGGGCCGAGGGTCCGGTTCCCCAGCCAGGCCTCATAGTCCCGCGGCTCCATCACGACCACCGAGCCGCGCATGAAGGAGTGCTCTGTTCCGCAGTATTCGGTGCAGAAGAGCCTGAAGGTACCGGCTTTTTCGGCCCGAAACCACAGTGTGGTGTAGCGACCGGGAAGCACGTCCATCTTGACCCGGAAGGCGGGAACGAAGAATGAATGGATCGCGTCCTCGGAAGTCATGACCAGCTTGATGGTCTGGCCGAGCGGGACGTGCAGGTCGTTGATCTCACGCCGGCCGTCGGGATGCTGAAACTTCCACATCCACTGCTTCGCGGTCACGTAGTAGGCGACGGCGTCGGAGGGAGGTCTCCGGGCTTCGAAGAAGATCTTGGCGCCCCAGCCGAACATACCCATGAGGATTGCCAGCGGAATCGCGGACCACACGATTTCGAGCCACAGGCCGCCTTTTTCGGGCTTGCCGACCTCGTCCTCGCTTCGACGCCGATAACGGATCGCGAAATAGAGAACCAAAACCGCGATCAGGAGGGAGAAGACCGCGGTGATGCCCAGTGCCGTGAAGTAGAGCGCGTCGATCTCTCGCGCCAGCTTGGTCGCGCTTTCGGGAAAGAGTGGAAACCTGTCTGACATTTAGGCGGTTCCCTCGGCGCTGCCGGCGGTTGTGTTCGGCGAGTGGACGCGCTCGCGACGCCGTGCGAGATAGACGAAGGCAGCGACGGCCAAGGCCGTCAGCATTCCGCCGACGCGAACGATTCTCAGGATTGCCGTGCTGTAACGCCCGGTCGCCGGGTCGTAGCGAAAGCAGAACAAGAGCACCTGGTCGACAAAGCCGCCGATCGTGCCTTCGCCGGCTTCGACCAGAGCCAGTCGAAGATCCCGCGGTGGATAGTCGATGCCGAAGAAAACTCGGGCGATCCGGCCCTCGGGTGTCAGAACGAAAAGTCCGGCCGCGTGTGCCATTTCGCCGCTCTTTTGATCGCGCTTGGCGGTATAGCCGATCGAGGTGGTGAGTCGCCGGATGGACTCGTCCGAACCGACCAGGAAGCTCCAGCCGGCCTCCGAGTCGAAGTACCGGAGAATCCGCTTGCGGGTCTTTGCCGCCAGCTCGTGGCCCTCGGTGGAATCGAACGAGAAGACGACGACGTCGAAATCGCGACCGACTTCCAGCGACAGAACCCTCAGACTCTTGGACAGGGCCTCGAGGACCAGGCCGCAGAGCATCGGGCAGTCGTAGTAAACGGGAACCAGCAATGCCGGGCGCTCGCTGAGGCGATCGCCCAGTAGGATTGTCCGTCCCGCGGCATCCACGAGCTCGAGATCCAGAGGAATCGGTTCGCCGAGCCGTTGCTCGAACCCGATTCCGCGCAGCTGTTCGGGTACCTGGCCGGCGGGAAGCCCGACTTTGGGCGGCGCCGTGGGTTGCGCCTCAGCGGGTCCAATGCCGACTCCGGCACCGCAAAGAACAGTACCCAAGAACGCCCATAGAAGCGCCTTTCTACCCGCGCTCACGGCGCCTCCTCCGAGCCCGGCCTCGACTCTTCAGCCAGCAGGTCGATCGCTGTCGCAACCGGCACTCGCGCCACGCCCGAAGCTTGATCGACCCAGTCAAAGGTAGAAAGCAAGTGTTCTTCCTCTTCACGCATGAGCCGCAGGTCTTCCTCGGGCTCGGCCTGAAGACGCGGCTCCGGTGGCAAGGGCTGAGTGCGAGCGGCGGGTAGTTTCGGCCGCGGCGGGTCTTGATCCGCCAGCCGCCCCTTCAGTGTGCCGGCCAAGACCCACATGAGAGCGGCCATGGCGACGACGACCACGGTCAGGCCGACGGCAAAGATGATCAGGCCCTTCAGGCTGAGCTCGCGATCGAGCTGCTCGTTCCATTGCGAGCTCATGCCTCGAGAGCCTCTTCGAGGTGGGGTTCACCAACCGGCAGGAGCGAGTGCTTGTTCAGCTGCGCGGTGAAAGCCGCGAACCAGAGACCTCCGACTGCCGCGAGGGTAGTGAGATCCAGCCAGTGCGGGATCGGGTATCCCGAGGAGCCGGAGCCCGGGTGGTCGGAGAACGCCGGTCCTGCCTGCCAGAAAAGGTCGATCCAATGCATGACCAGGAGCAGAATCGCGACCTTGGCGAGCGCATGGATGTTGCGCTTCCGTTTTCGCGAGAGCAGCAGGGCGAAGGGAACCGCGAAGTGGAATATCACCAGAGCCAGCGAGACCCAGATCCATCCGTGCTGCTGACGATGGAGATACCAGGCCGTCTCCTCGGGGAGATTGCCCATCCAAATGATCAGGAACTGTGACAGCCCAAAGTAGGACCAGAGCAGCACGAAGGCGAAAAGCAGATTGCCGTAGTCGTGATAGTGCTGAGGGCGGAAGGTGCCCTGCATCGGCTCGCGCCGGGCCAGGAAGGCCACCATGAGAATCGCGAACGCCATCGCCGCCACCGCCTGCCCGCCGATGAAGTAGACGCCAAAGAGGCTCGAGTACCAGTGCGGATCGAGCGACATCAGCCAGTCGACCGAGGCGAAAGTCGCGGTGAGACCGTAGATGCCGAGACCGGGACCGGCGAAACTCTGCATTTTGCGGAACAGTCGGGGATCGCCGGCTTCGTCCTGCCGCTTCGACAAGCGCAGAAGAGCCCAGATGAATCCTCCCCAGATCGCGAAGCAGAGAAAAGCCCGGAGAGTGAAGAACTGTGAGTTCAGGTACCAGGCCTTGACCTGCAACACTGGGTCGTCGGTGGCCTCCGCTCGAGCCCAAGGAAACAGCTCTTCCATGCCGAAGAGAATCGGCAGGAACAGAACGACGATGGCGGGCAGGGTTCGCGCTGCGGCCTCGAAGATGCGCCGGATCATCAGCCCCCAGGCGCCCGATGACATGTGATGCAGCATCATGGTGGCGAAGCCGCCCATTGCGATGCCCATCCAGAAAAGCCAGGCGACCAGGTAGGACCGGAAGAACTGGGTCCGGTCGAGAAACAGGCCCGCCACCGAGATTAGGGCCGCGACGGCCCCGATCAGGAGAGCCCGTTTGTTGAGCCGGCCCAGAGCGGCAGGCGGTGAGAAGCGCCCGGCGTCAATCATGAGCGGCAGTCTCCTCGTTGACCTCGCCGGCCTCGTTGGCGGCTGGCGTGGCCTGGGCCTCGACCGCGCTTTCGATTGCCTTGCGCTTCGGCTCATCGAGATCGGCCAACACCACGTTTTGGCTCAGCTGAAGAGCGCGGATGTAGGCGACGATTGCCCAGCGATCCTCGGCCTTGACCAGCGGGGCGTAGCTCGACATCTCGCCAAAGCCCCGGCTCATGACGTCGAAGTAGTAGCCCACCGGTTGGTCGCGGAGGCGGGCCTCGTGAAAGGAAGCCGGCTGTTTGAAGCCGCGACGGACAATCATGCCCCGGCCGTTACCGATGCGGCTGTGACAGGGGCTGCAGAATATGTCGTAGCGGTTCTGCCCGCGCTCGAGCAGTCCGCGCGTGTTGGCCACCGGTAGTTCGGCCAGAAACTGGTCGCCCGAAAGCCCGGTGTAGAAAGCCTCGTTGTCGCGGAGCTGGCCGCGGGCGACAGTACCTTCGATCGGCATCCGGTTTCCTCTGCCGTCGGCAAAGAAGTCGCTTGCCTCGTTGGGCTCGAGCACCGGCTGGTCGTGCATGTCCTGACGGCAGCCGCCGGCGCCGGCGACGGCAATCAGACAAAGGACCGCCCCCTCGCTAAGACGCAACTTCGGAGACCTCGGCGGGTTGTTGAGCTCTCAGGAAATCGGCGGTTCCCTTGCGGTCGAAGATCGGGTCCCACGCCGCTATGCACAGGAAGTAGCGGTCTCGCGAAGCCAGCGCGAAGCGCTCGACGTTGAAGACCGGGTGGTACGGCTGCGGTAGGCCGTTGAGGGCGAACATTCCCAGGACGGTGAAGAAGGTGGCCACCAGGATCGTCGTCTCGAAGGTGACCGGGATGAAAGCCGGCCAGCTGTTGAGCGGTCGGCCGCCTATGTTGAGTGGGTAGGCGATCACCGAAGCCCAGTACTGGAGTCCGAATCCGAGAATCGCGCCCAGGATGCCGCCGGCGAGAACGATCCCCGGCAGTTTCGACTTGTGCTGTCCGAGCGCCTCCCAGACATCCTCGATGGGGTAGGGCGTGTAGGCTTCCAACTCCGTGTAGCCGGCTTCGCGGGCGGCCTCGATGGCGCGGATCAGGCGACGCGGACCTCCGAACTCCGCCATGAGCCCGAACAGCGGCTGGCGTTCCAGGCTCATCCTTCCTCCTCATGGACGTCCGGTTCGGGCACGATGGTGCGCATCTCGAAGATCGAGATCATCGGCAGGAAGCGCAGGAACAGGAACAGGAGCGAGAGGAATAGACCGATCGTGCCGATGAAAGTCGCCCAGTCCCAGAAAGTCCCGTGGAACATTCCCCATGAAGAGGGCAGGAAGTCGCGGTGCAAGCTGGTTACGACGATGACGAAGCGCTCGAGCCACATGCCGACGTTGACGAACATCGCGACCACCCAGACCATCCAGGGAGTGCGACGGACCTTGCTGATCCAGATCATTTGCGGAGCCAACACATTGCACAAGAGCAGCAGGTGCCACTGCACCCGGTAGGGCCCCTGGATCCGGTTGAGGAGCATGAACTCTTCGTACTGGTTGCCGCTGTAGAAGGCCATGAAGATCTCGACCATGTAGCCGTAGGCCACGATCAGCCCGGTCGCCAACATGACCTTGGCCATATTCTGGATGTGGCGTTGGGTGATGAAGTCTTCGAGGTTGAAGACCTTGCGCAGCGGTACCGAGAGTGTCAGCACCATGGCAAAGCCGGCGAAGATCGCGCCCGCCACGAAATACGGCGGGAAGATGGTCGCGTGCCAGCCGGGAATCTGACCGACGGCGAAGTCGAGGCTGACGATCGTGTGCACCGAGACCACCAACGGAGTGGCCAGACCGGCCAGCAGCAGATATGCGGTTTCGTAGTTGTGCCAATGCGTGGCGGAGCCGCGCCAGCCCATCGCCAGGAAACCGTAGACGATCTGCTTGAAGCGCTTCGTGGTGCGGTCGCGAAGCGTCGCCATGTCCGGGATCAGACCGACGTACCAGAACAGTAGCGAGGCCGTCGCGTAGGTCGAAACCGCGAATACGTCCCAAAGTAGAGGGCTGCGAAACTGCGGCCACAGCTGCATGGTGTTGGGATAGGGCAGCAACCAGTAGGCGAGCCACGGGCGACCGACATGAATCAGCGGAAAGATCCCGGCGCAGGCGACGGCGAAAAGCGTCATCGCCTCGGCGAACCGGTTGATCGAGGTGCGCCACGGCTGCCTGAGTAGTAGCAAAATGGCCGAGATCAGAGTGCCTGCGTGGCCGATACCGATCCACCAGACGAAGTTGATGATTGCGAATCCCCAACCGACGGGAATGTTCAGGCCCCAGATGCCGGTGCCCGTGAAGAACAACTTGGCCAGGGCCAGCAGCAGCAGGTTCATCAGCAGGAAGGCGCCCCCGAAGGCGGGGAACCACCATTTGGGCGTCTTGGCAAGGACGACCTCGCTGATCTTGTCGGTAACCGACCCTGCAGTGTGTCCGGGACCGACCACCGGCGGCTTCGTCAGGATCTCGGTGGAGACGTTCGTGCGCTTCTCGCTCATCCGTGATGCGCTTCCGGCTCGTCGTCGAGCGCGGGGTTGGGGTTGCGCAGCTCGGCCATGTAGGTGGTCCGCGGCCGCGTGCTCAACTCTTCGAGGATTCCGTAGTCGAGAGGTGACGCCTTGCGTTCGGCGACTTTGGACTCGGCGTCATTGATGTTTCCGAAGACAATCGACTCAGTGGGACAAGCCTGCTGACAGGCGGTCACGATCTCGCCGTCTCGGAACTGGCGACCTTCGCGCTCGCTGGTGATCCGCGCCTGGTTGATGCGCTGCACGCAGTAGGTGCACTTCTCCATGACGCCCCGTGAGCGCACGGTGACGTCCGGGTTGCGCATCAGCTTCGCCACCGGCGTCTCGAAGTCCTGGTAGAGAAGAAAATTGAAGCGCCGTACTTTGTAGGGGCAGTTGTTCGAGCAGTAGCGGGTGCCGACGCAGCGGTTGTAGGTCATCTCGTTGAGACCTTCAGAGCTGTGCGTGGTCGCCGCCACCGGGCAGACCACTTCGCATGGCGCCTGCTCGCAGTGCATGCACATCACCGGCTGGTGATACACCTTCGGGTTGTCGAGGCTGCCTTCGAAATAGCGGTCGACACGGATCCAGTGCATTTCCCGGCCGCGGGCGACCTGCTCCTTGCCCACCACAGGAATGTTGTTCTCCGATTGACAGGCGATCACGCAAGCGTTGCAGCCGGTGCAGCTGGTCAGGTCGATCGACAGTCCCCAGGCGTAACCGTTGTACTCGACCGGGGGATAGAGGCTCAGGTCCTCTTCGCTCGAGTGCCCGAGGTGCTTCGCGAACTCAGGGTCTTGGCGGAAGTGCTCCACGGAAGCCGTTCGAACCAGGTGCCGTTTCTCGGCTTCTTTGCCTTCGAGCTCGATATTGCTGTGGAGCTGCGTGCTCGCAAGCGGGATCGATCCCTCACGCTTCTGCACACTGACCCCGGGAGCGATCCAGGGGTGGGACGAAGAGCGCAGCCGATAGGCGTCGGCGCCGTTTCCGTTGCCAACCCGGCCGGCGGCCGTTCGCCCGTAGCCGAGGTGAACTGTCACGGTGCGATCGGGCTGTCCAGGCTGGATCCAAACAGGCAGCTCGATTTCCCGGCCGTCGGCGGCAACCGCGACCTTGTCCTCGTTCTTGACGCCGAGGCGTGCGGCCATTCCCGGACCGACAATGGCAGCGTTGTCCCAGGTGAGCTTGGTGAGCGGTTTCGGGCATTCCTGGAGCCAGCCGTTGTTGGCGAAGCGGCCGTCGTAGATTGTCGGATCGGGTCGGAAAACGACCGCGCTTTCGCCGGTGACGCTGTTGGCGATCCCGGAAGCGGCCTTGGATACCGCGGCCGGATCGAGAACGGCACTTTCGGCCGCGGGCGCCGAATCGACCAGGAAACCGTCGTGGATGGCACGGCGAAAGCGCGCCTCGAAGCTTACGGCTTCCTCGGTGGATTCCGAATCCCCTCCCCAGGCTTCGGACCACGAGGCCTCGAGGATCTCGCGCGACGTCTTTTGTCCGTCCTCCGACATCGCCGCGAAGAACTCGAGCGCGGATTTGCCGTCGTAGAGCGGCTCGATCAGGGGTTGGCGAAGAGTAATCGTGCCGTCGTAGCTGAGACCGTCGCCCCAGGTTTCCAGATCGTGGGCTTGGGGTATGTGCCACTGACAGTAGGCGGAAGTCTCGTCCTCGTAGAGGCCGAAGCGGTAGCGGTTCGGCACCTTGAGCAGAGCCGCGGCGAAATCCAGGTCGGCGGGCGCGTCAAACACAGGATTGCCTCCGGCCAAGATCAGGACGTCGACCTCACCGGCCTGCATAGAGCTCGTCAACTCCCTCAGGGAATCCACACCGAGGCCGTCGATCTCGAAATTCGGCTGGTGAAGCTCGGCAGTTCGGCCGAGGTTGCCCAGATGAGCGTTGATAGCGTGAGCCAAGGCGTGGACCGCCGCGGAACAGTGGTCGCCCGCGACGACGAGCGAGAGCTCGCTATGGCGTTTCAGGTCTTCCGCTGCCGCCTCGAGCCACGCGGCTTCCGCCTCTCCGAGACCGCTGGCAGCGGGAATATCGGCAACAGCGGGCACACCGAGCAGGTGAGCCAGGGCGAGCACCGCGGTCTCGAAATCGGCCGCCGGAATCGGAAGCCGGTGATCGGCCTTGGCGCCGGTGGCACTGATGCTCGATTCGAGCGCGTAGAGCCGGTTCATCGGGCGCGGGCCTTCTGCATCCTGGGCCGAGTGCACTCGGCGAGCGGCCATGAAGTCGCGGGCGTAGCGCACGCTGCCCGGACCCTGGGTGAGGAAATCGGAATCGAGCGCTATCACGACCTGCGCCCGGTCGAACCGATAGCGAGGCTGGAGCTCGCGGCCGAAGGCGATCTTGGAGCCGGCATAGACGGCTTCTTGACTAACCGGCGAATACTGATGCCAGCGAGCGGCGGGATGCGCTGACAAAAGCCCATCGATTTGGCGTCGAAGCGTTGGAGAGGAAACCGGCTCGGTCAGGATCCGGAGCTTCAGATCGCCGAACGCTGACAGCGCCGAGAGTGTGCTTTGAGCCTCTCTTAGAAAAGAGGCCCAGGAGGATATCCGGCCGAGTTGCTTGACGACTTGCGAGCGATCGGGATCGTACAAACCTAGAATCGCAGCCTGGGGAAAAAGGTCGGACGCGCCCAGGCTTGCCGGGTGCTCGGGATTGCCTTCGATCTTCGTGGGCCGGCCGACGTGGCTTTCGGCCATGACTGGCTGGGCGAAACCGTCCAGGTCGAGCGATGTAGCGAAGAAGAGCGGCTGGCCCGGGACCAAGTTCTCAGGCTGGTCCACGAACGGTACGATCTTCTCTGGTGGCTGGTTCGTGCACGCGGTCAGGCCGCCCAGAGCCAGAGACGCTCCGGCCAGTTGCAGGAAGCGGCGTCGGCTGACGCCCTCGGGCCATTCAGCCGAGAATGCCGGGAACTCGCGGTGAATCAGCTCTTCGAACGCCGGATCCCCGGAGAGCTCTTCCAGGCTGCGCCAGAAGTTTTTGCCGTGCGAACGCTCGAGGCGCTTGCGCAGCTCCATGAATTTGGCGGTGTTCTTCGGTTCGCTCACGATGTCCTATCGGTGACAGACGGAACAGTTGGTTTTGCTTTGGATGCGGTACTCGGTCACAAGCTGCTTCCCGAGCTGTTCCTGGCCCTTTCCACCACCCGGCGCTTTCCAGGCCATATTGACTATTTCCGATCGCGGCCGAACGAATCGCTCTGGGTTGCGATGGCACTCCAGGCACCACTCCATTTGCAGAGACGAGGCCTGGTAGATGAGGGGCATTTCGTCAACACGGCCGTGACAGGAGGCACAGCCGATTCCCTTCGCCGAGTGAATCGAATGATCGAAGTAAACGAAGTCGGCCAGGTCGTGGATTCGTTCCCACCGAATGGGTTCGTCGTCGCGGTAGCTCCGGCGAACCGGCTCGAGCATCGGACTGTCGGCCCAGATCTGCTTGTGGCAGTTCATGCACGTGGCCGTGGGGGGGATGCCCGCGCTGGCAGCTTCTTCGGCCGAGGTGTGGCAGTAGCGGCAATCGATGCCCAGCGCCGCGGTGTGGTGGTCGTGGCTGAACGGAATCGGCTGCTTGATGACGACGCCCTGGCCGGTGCTGTAGGACGACCGATCCAGCTCCGCAAACACCCAACCGAGCGCTCCGACGAAGAAAACGGCTCCGAAGATCGTTACCTTCGAGAGCGTATTCGTGCTGCGATGGAAGATCTGAGCCATGAGCTGTCGGGAGCGAGCCTGAAACTAACTTGCCTGGGCCGGGCGGGCAACCCCGGCCGGGGCTTGTGAAAGCTTTCACAAGGTTCGCGACAGGATATACAGATACCTGCCGCTGTCAACCTCGGATTTCTTTCTCTGAAGCGGTAAACTCCGGCGTTCAATGAGCGAAGAACCCACGCCGAAGCCGTCTCTCGAGGAAGCCGACACCAATAGCCCGCTGCGGGCGTTCTTCGGGCTCTTCATCGTTCCGCTGGTCGTGGTTCTGATCTGCGTTGGGGTCTTCGTCGGCTTCGGCTGGATCGCCTACGACCACCAAGATCTGGATGATTATCTGAACGACTTGCGCTCGTCGTGGCGGCCTCGCCGGGCTCAGGCCGCCTACGAACTGTCGAAGATCCTGATCGCCGACCCCGACGCCCTGGCCGAGCAGCCGGAGGCTGCGGCTGAAGTTCGACGGCTCTTTTTGGAAGCCGAGGATGTGGAGATCAAGCGCTATCTCGCTCTGGTCCTTGGCTACACCCACGATCCGGAAGCCGTGCCGGTGCTGACCGACGCGCTGGAGCAGGAGGGCGATTCGCAGACGCGGATCTATCTTTTGTGGGCGTTGGGGCGAATCGGAGATTCGAGCGCGGTGCCGGCGTTGACCGAAGAGCTCGGCTCCGACGACGCCGGGATCCGTAAGGTGGCGGCCTACGCGCTGGGCGAGCTGGGCGATCTGGCCGCGATTCCCCGACTCGAGGCGATGCTGGACGACGGCACCGCCGACGTGCGTTGGAACGCGGCGCTCGCCGTGAGTCGTCTCGGCAGCCGCGAAGCGGTGCCGGTGTTGCACCGCATGCTCGATCGTAACCTCATCGGCAAAGTGCCCGAGATCACTCCGGAACAGCAGGAAGAAACCATGATCGGCGCGCTTGGCGCTCTCGCTCGCATCGACGGAGCGAACGCGCTCGGGACCTTCGAGGAACTGGCCGAGAGCGACCCCAGCTACCGCGTCCGTCAGGCCGCGATCGACGCGCGCAAGTACGTCGAGCAGCAGGGAACGAGGACAGGCACCTAACAACAGGGAACCGACGCTTGCACTCCAACAACCATGCCGCTGTTGTTGGTGTCTGGCCCCTGTTCTCGCGATTCGTGGATCCGAGCCGGGTCGCGGGGCCGCAAGAATCCCGCCCGGTAGTAATGCGAAGCCCACCCCTGAGGGTGTGGCACCGGCCGACTGGCTCGGGGAGACTTGCGTTCATGTTTCCAAGGACGGACCTGGGCTGATGGCCTTTCCAAACGAGAGCCGTTTCGACCAGACAATCCGTTTGATCGCCGGTGCCCTGATTCTCGGCGTCGGGTGGTTCGGCCCCGTCGACGATCTCGCCGGAGTGGCGTTCCGGATTCTGGGCTGGTACCCGCTGGTGACGGGACTCATCGGTTGGTCCCCGCTCTACGCCGTGCTGGGTTGGAGCACGCGAAGAATCCGACGCTAGGCCGAGAGCGATCCGCCGAAAGCATCGCTATACTGCCGGCGTCGAATGGATATCCGGAGACTCAAGTGGGCCTACCTAGCGGGATTGTTGCTTGTCCTGCTGATCCTCGAGCTGGCGCGCAAGCCACTCGACCCCTATCTGCAAACCTGGCCGGGGCGGCTGGTGTGGGCGGGCGTCGTGGCTCTGACGGTTCTTTTTCTGGTGGGCGCCGTCTTCACCGTGCTCGCGCACACGCAAGAGCGGCTCGAGCGGCGAAACCGGGAGTTGCTGGCTCTCGACAAGGCGGCGCGCGATATTCAGGGCGAACTGGCTCTCGCGGCGATCCTACAAAAAGTCGTGGATCAAGCGTGCCAGCTGCTGGGCACGCGCTACGGAGCCCTGGCGGTGATCGACGAGCACAAGCAGATCCTGGAGTTCCTTACCTGCGGGTTGAGCGAGGAGGAACGGGCGCAGATCGGCCATCCTCCGATGGGCAAGGGGCTGCTGGGTGTCGTTTTGCACGAGGAGCGCCACCTGAGGCTGGTCGACATCAGTCGGGACCCCCGCGCTTACGGAGTTCCCGAGCATCACCCGGCGATGAGTACCCTGCTAGCGGTGCCGATTCTCTGTCAGAGTCCGTTTCGCGGCAATCTCTACCTTACCGAGAAGACCGATGGCTCAGCGTTTTCGGAGGAGGATGAGGCGACCCTGGTTCGCTTCGCCGTCACCGCCGCGGTGGCTATCGACAAGTCGTACCTGCACCAGGAGCTCGAGAATGTGGCGATCGCCGAAGAGCGTGTCCGGATCGGCCGGGAAATGCACGACGGCATGGCCCAGGTTTTGGCGTACGTGAACGCCAAGGCACAGGCGATCCGCGAGTACTTGAAAGCGGGCAAAACCGAGCAGGCCAACCAGCAGTTCGAGCAGCTATCGGCGGCCGCGCGAGAGGCGTACACTGACGTACGTGAGGGCATTCTGGCGCTTCGGTCACGGCCCTCCGGAAACCGGCCGCTGGCAGAGGTCTTGAAGGAATACTTCAAGCAGTGGCAGATCTCTAGCGGCATCAGCGGTGAATTGACGCTCGACGAACCGCTTTCGGTGCCTCCTCGTGTGGAATTGCAGCTCTTGCGCGTGATCCAGGAGTCGCTCGCCAACGTGCGCAAGCACGCCAAGGCGACGAAGGTCCGGGTAAGCATCCGGCGCCACTCGAGCGGGCTCGAGGCCGTGGTCGAGGACGACGGGGTAGGCTTCGACCCCGAGTCGGTTGCGCGCGCGGAACTACCCCGATTCGGCCTGACGATCATGCGTGAGCGCGCGGAGAGTGCCGGCGGGCGTCTCGAGATCGAATCGAGCACTGGAGGCGGTACTCGTGTATTGTTCGAGCTGCCCAAGATGGAGGAATGAAGATGCGGATTCTGATTGCCGATGACCATGCCCTGTTTCGGGAGAGCCTGAGCAGCTTGTTGATCGCCCGAGAGCTGGAAGTAGTGGGTGAGGCCAGCAACGGCCGCGAAGCCGTGGAAAAAGCCTGGGAGCTCAAACCCGACGTCGTGCTCATGGACCTGGCGATGCCCGAGGTAGACGGCCTCGCCGCGACCAAGCACCTGGCCGCGGAGCTACCCGAGATCAAGGTCGTCATCTTGACGGCCTCGGATGACGATGAGAGCTTGTTCGAGGCCATCAAGGCGGGGGCCAAGGGCTACCTGCTCAAGGACCTCGAGGCGGACGAGTTCTTCTCGCTGCTCGGAGCGGTCGGGCGCGGCGAGCCCGCTCTGACCCCCTCGCTGGCGCGCAAGCTCCTTGACGAGTTCGCGCGGCCGGCCGGTAAGAAGAGCGACGACCCGGACGCGCTCACCGTGCGCGAGCAGGAAGTCCTTGAGCTCATGGTTGATGGTGTGACCACCAACCGGCGGCTGGCCAAACAACTCGGGATCAGCGAGAACACGGTCAAGTTCCACGTCCGCAACATCCTCGATAAGCTACATCTTCACAACCGCGCGCAAGTCGTGGCCTACGCCCTGAAGCACCGGCTGGTAGAGCCTCCGACGCCGGAATAGAACCGGTCTTTGACGCGTCCAGGTTGACTGCCGCCCGGCAGGGTGGGGGCCTCTCCCGTCAGGCCGGGTGGTGAACGACAGGCTGTGCCCTCATAGGCTGGAATGGGGAGGAAGGAGCCTGTTGTGGACCAGCCGAGACCCGAGGGGCGGCGTGCCCGGATTGCCCTCAAGCCCATCGAGACCGTAGTTGTCGGGACCTCGTTGCTGGAGGGTAGCGACGTGGTTGTCGGCGCGGCGCTCGACGTGGCTCGCGCCGTCAAAGGCCGGTTGAATATCGTGCACTCACTGCCGTTGGATGCACTGGTACCGCGGTTCGGCACGGGTTGGGCGGAGTCGGACTTCTACCGGAAGTGGTCCGAGATGCAGCGCGCCGAGCTGATCTCACAGATCGAGCGCCTGGACATCACGGTAGCGATGGAGTCACGGGTCGAGTCGGGAACTCCGCATCGCGTCATCTTGGACAACGCGGACAGGCTCGGTGCCGAACTCATCGTCATCGGCGCCTCGGAGAGAGGTCGCTTCGCGAAGGTCCTCGGAGGCACGGCGGACCGGATTCTGCGTCAGGCCAAGTGCCCGGTTCTGGTGGTTCGCGGAGATTGGAGGTTTCCGATCGAGCGGGTGCTTGCGCCGGTCGATTTCTCGCTTCTTTCGGGTGACGCACTCGAGTGTGGGCTCGGCTTCCTTCTGCAGATCGGCGTTCCCGCACCGAAGGTCGAGCTGTTTTTCGCGGTCAGCGAGCTTCTGCTCTCGCTGTCCGAGCCGTTCTCATCGGATCAGCTCGAGAAGTTCGCAACCCAAGAGCTGACGCGGTTCGGTCGAGAGGCAGCCGGAACCTGTTCAGCGCAGCTTTCGTCGCGGATTGCCGTGGGCCGTCCGGCGGATGAGATTCTCCAGGCAGCCGAGCAATTTCAGTCCGACCTGGTGGTTCTGGGTACTCACGGCCAGGGCGGCGTCGAGCGAGCGCTCCTCGGTAGCGTCGCCAGAGTCGTTGCGACCGAGGCCGGCTGTGCCGTCCTCTTCATCCCTCCCGAGATCGCCCTGGGGGCATCGGTGGCTGAAGCAGTGATCGAGCAGACCGAGCCCCGTTGGCGCGAGCCTAGTGCTGAGAACGTAAAGACTGCTGACAAAGGTGGTGTGTCGTGAAGATCAAGAAGATTCTCTTTCCGACGGATTTCTCCGAGTCGGCCGACGCGGCCTTCGGTCGGGCGTTGTTCCTGGCCGAGCGTCTGGAGGCCGAGCTCTACATGTTCCACGCTGTGGTGCTGCATGAGTTCGATCCGAATAATCCCGAGCAGGAGTTCCCCGGTTCCGAGGAGGTCTTTCGCCACCTGTTCGAGATCGCCGACTCGAACATGGCGGGATTGCTCAAGCAGCAGGGTCGCGAGATGTTGACACTGCACCAGATCAAGCGACGCGGCGTCTCGGCACCCAGCGTCATTCTCGCGTATGCCGAGGAGATCGACCCGGACTTGATCGTCATGGGGACTCACGGACGCCGGGGTCCGGCCCGGCTCTTCCTGGGCAGTGTCGCCGAGGCTGTGACCCGTCACGCTTCCTGCCCGGTACTCACGGTTCGCGCGGACGCGACGAGTGTCAAGGAAGAGAGCATTAGCAAAATCCTGGTACCGGTGGATTTCTCCGAGGCTTCGGAGCTGACGATTCGGTACGCGGAGAAGCTCGGACATCTCTACCATGCCGGTCTCGAGCTGCTCCACGTCACCGAGGAGATTCCCTATCCGTACTTCTACGTTCCCTCGGAATCGGATGTGGTGATGGAGCGGCTGGAGCGCGCGCGGCAAGCACTGGCCAAGCTGGCGACAGAGACCCTTTCCAAGAGCCTCAACTACACCACAACGGTTCGCTCGGGTCGGGTGGCTAGCGAGATTCTGGACCACGCGAGAGAGAACGACATTGGCTTGCTGGCAATCGGCACCCACGGCCTGAGCGGCTTGGAGCGGATGCTCGTGGGGAGTACGGCGGAGCAGGTGATCAGAGAGGCCGAGTGCCCCGTTTTCGTCGTCAAATCCAAAGGCAAGGTGATTCTCTAGCCACCCTCTTGCGGGCGAATCCGAGAGCCCCGAGCGATGCTCGCCGGTTTCGCTCCTTTGATGGATAATGAACGAGTACGTTAGCCGAAGGAGAAAGCTACTGATGATTGATCGAAGAATGATTCTGTCGGGATTTGTCGTTGGAGTCGCCGCTCTGTCGTTGGTCGCCCTGGTCGCTTGTGGTGGTGGAGGCGCGGGAGCCTCGCCCGAGGTAGCCCAGGGCCACGAGTTGTTCAAGGGCACCTGCGCCACCTGCCATGGTCCCGATGGCGGTGGTATGCCGGCGCTGGGCAAGGACCTTCATAATAACGAGTTCACCCAGAACCTGAGCGATCAGGAGCTCGTCGCGTTCCTCAAGAAGGGCCGGCCGGCGACCGATCCGCTGAACGAGCGCGGCGTGGAGATGCCTCCCATGGGCGGGAATCCGACCTTGACCGACGCCGACTTTCTGTTGATCGCGGGCTACATCCGGTCGCTCCAGTAGGCAACGCAGGGTAGCGGTCGGCACCGCAGGCTGGAGACGCTCGAGCACGAGCTTGGGATGACCGTCCGGGTCCACTCGAAATGACCCGGCCGCTCAGGCGTTCTGCGCCTTGACAGCACAGGCCGGTTCACGTAAAACACGGCTACGCGAAACAGTCTTGACCCTCTTTTGGGGTTCGGGATCGCGGTCCGAATAGCCGATGACCGACGAAAAGAGCAGTTCAGGCGCCGCTAGCGAGGCGGATGGATCCTCGGCCCCGGCGGCGGTGTCGCCGAAAGCGACGGTAGCCAGGGTGCCGGCAGCGAAACCGGCACAGGCGACCTCCCAAGGGGCCGAGATCACCCGCCGCGGGTTGTTCTCGTGGGCCGCCGTAGGCTGGGTGGGTTTCACCGCCGCCATCGGCGGATGCATGACCGCGTTCGGGCGGTTCATGTTCCCCAACGTGCTCTTCGAGCCGCCGACTTCATTCAAGGTCGGTAACACGGAGGACTTTCCTCCCGGCGTGGTCGACGAGCGCTTCAAGGAAGCCAACGGGGTTTGGATCGTCAACAACGAGGGCCGGCTGACCGCTTTGATCGCGATCTGTACTCACCTGGGATGCCCGCCAGCATGGCTCGAGGCCCAGAACAAGTTCAAGTGTCCCTGCCATGGCAGTGGCTACTACAAGAATGGCATCAACTTCGAGGGACCGACGCCGCGGCCGCTCGAGAGGGCAAAGATCTCGATCGATCCCGACGACGGTCAGATTCTGGTCGACAAATCACAGAAGTATCTCTGGGAGCAGGGGCAGTGGGACGATCCGAGCTCCTTTATCGAGGTGAGCTGAGCGGAGCGTTATGCAGCAACTGAAGGACCTTCAGAAAGCGATCGTCAAATCCCAGATCTGGAAGTCGATCTTCCGGGTCGGCATTCCGACCGACAACCGCAAGCGCGCGCTGGCGACGCTGGGGAACGTCGTTCTCCACTTGCATCCGATCAAGGTCAAGAAATCAGGTCTGAGGATGAGCTACACCTGGTGCATGGGCGGCACCTCCTTCTTCCTGTTCCTGGTCGAAACGATCACTGGCCTGTTGTTGATGTTCTACTACCGGCCCACAGTCGAATATGCGTACTTCGACATGGTCGATCTGCGCGAGGTTGTGGCCTTCGGCATTATGCGCGAGCTCCATCGCTGGGCGGCCCACGCCATGGTGATTGCGGTTTGGCTGCACATGTTCCGCGTGTTCATGACCGGCTCGTACAAACCCCCGCGCGAGTTCAACTGGAATGTCGGCGTCATTCTGCTGGTTCTGACCCTCCTGCTTTCTTTCACCGGATACCTCCTGCCGTGGGATCAGCTAGCCATCTGGGCGATTACGGTCGGTTCCAACATGGCAAGGGCGACGCCCTTGCTGGGCCATGAGGGGCCCGGTGCGGCGTTTCTGACCCTGGGAGGGGAGAAACTGATTCACGTCGGCAGCGACGCCCGTTTCGGACTGATCGCCGGCCGAACGATCGGCGGCGGCACTTTGATTCGCTTCTATGTTCTCCACTGCCTGGGTATCCCGTTCGTCGCAGCCTGCTTGATGGCGGTGCATTTCTGGCGCGTGCGCAAGGACGGCGGAATCTCCGGCCCGGTCTAGGCGCCAGCCCCGAGAAGCCATGGAAGCCATCAAGAATCTCATCAATACGCTCTCGTATCCCCAGTTTTCGTTCACTCTCTCCGTCGTCCTTTTTGTGGCATCGGTGAAGATGAAGAAACTCTGGACGCGCACCGGCGGCTGGATCATGCTGGCGTTGATCACGCTTTTTTTCTGCGTCAGCATGCTCGATGAGAACTTCCGCAGCGTCGTGGCGAAGCCCGACAACGTGCCCATCGTCATGATGGTCTATCTCGCCGGGTACTTCTGGTGGCTGGCCATGTACAAGGCGATTAAAAACGACGAGTCCACCGAGAACGGCGCGCCCACGTTCGAGAAGAGTGAATCGGAGGACAAAGTTTTCACCTGGCCGGACCTGGTCTTTTCCGAGTTGATCTGCATGGTCGTCCTCACCGTCGGCATGGTGGTGTGGTCGATCGTGCTCAAGGCGCCGCTCGAAGAGCCGGCCAACCTGTCGGTGGCGCCCAACCCTTCGAAGGCGCCCTGGTACTTCCTGGGCCTACAGGAAATGCTGGTCTATTTCGATCCTTGGATGGCCGGCGTGGTGCTGCCCGGATTGATCATCGTCGGCCTGATGGCGATTCCATATATCGATACTAATCCCAGGGGCAACGGCTACTACACTTTCAAAGAACGCAAGACCGAGATTGTTCTCTTTCTGTTCGGCTACATCGTTTTGTGGGTGCAGTTGATCGTCATCGGCACCTTCCTGCGCGGGCCGAACTGGAACTTCTTCGGGCCCTACGAATTCTGGGACATCAACAAGATCGAGCCCCTAGTCAACATCGATCTCTCGGAGATCATCTGGATCAAGATGCTCGGCGTCGGCCTGCCCTCGCATTGGTTGCCGCGAGAGATCTTCGGCATTCTTCTCATGATCGGGTACTTCATTGTCTTGCCGGTAGCGCTGACCAAGGTGAAGTACTTCAAGCGTTTCTACGACGAAATGGGAGGGGCGCGCTACTACACGGGTATCACCTTATTCCTCACCATGATGCTCTTGCCGATCAAGATGTTCGCCCGCTGGATCTTCAATCTGAAGTACATCGTCCACATTCAGGAGTTTTTCTTCAATATCTAAAGCCATGGCGGCACCGAAAAAGACTCCCGATCGGCACTACAACTTCCGCGGCATGAACGCGGTCTTCGCGTGGAGCTCCATAGCGTTGCTCGCGACCACTTTGTGGATGGTCTGGGACGACTATGCGAAACCGTGGAAGCGGTTCCAGGCCGAGTTCCGCGAGCGCGAGCGCCAGCAGCTTGTGGTGGAGGCGGAAGCCGAAAGAGCAAAGCTCAACGAGAACGAGATCGCTCAGATCCAGCAGGATATTGCCGCCGAAGAAGCATCGCTCGAAGGCAAGCGCAGTGAGATCGAAGAGCTGGCTGCGACGCTGATCAAGACCGGGAAGAACCTCTACGCCGCCGACGTGCGCTCGAGAACGACCAAATCGTTGTTGGATACCGAACGCTTCGAGTACGACTCCGCGCTGCAGAGTGGCAACGAAGGTCGCATCGCCAAGCGCCGAGCGAAGGTCGAGAGCCTGAACGCCCGTCTCACCGAGGAGCGTAAAGAGTTGGAGGCCTTTACCGAGCAGAAGAAGTCGCTCGAGGCGGAGATCGAGAGCAAGCGCAGCGGCGTTGAAGAAGCCGAGCAACGACTCACGGCGCTCCATTCGGGCTACGACAACCTCCAGCAGCAGGTGGCGAGTCTCGACAAGAGAATCGATTACTTCGTGTTGAACGCGCCCTTCATGGACTTCGTTCTCCCGGACCTCAAGATCGAGCAGGTGATCCTCTCCGGCCTCTACAACGACATCAATTTCACCGACGTGGATCGGGTGGATCGCTGCATGACCTGTCACGTAGCGGCTACGCGCGTCGGTTTCGAAGGCGAGGAATGGGAAGAGCCGTTTCGCAGTCACCCCAGGCCTGAGATCTTCCTGAGCGCGAGCTCACCCCATCCGTACAACGAGTTCGGATGCACGACCTGTCACGGCGGACTCGATCGGGCGACGGATTTTGCTCGCGCCGGCCATTCGCCGATCGACGACGAGCAAGAGAAGGAATGGATCGAGAAGTGGGGCTGGAAGAAGCAGAAGTACCTCGAGAGCCCGATCTTCCCTGCGAAGTATTCCGAGGCCGGCTGCATCGGATGTCATCAGGGCAATCTCTGGACTCCCGGCTCCGAGCTTCAGGACACCGGCCGTCAGCTGATCAACAAGATGGGCTGCTACGTTTGCCACAAGATCGACTATGAGGCCTACGAAGACCTCCCGCGGCCGGGCCCCTCGCTGCGCAAAGTGGCGTCCAAGATCTCGCCCGGGTTCGCGTACAAATGGATCTCGGCACCGCGGGACTTCAGGCCGACCAGCTGGATGCCGCATTTCTTCTTCCAGCCCAATACCACCTCGGAGGACAATCTGGAGCGCCAGAGGGCCGAGATTCGCTCCATCGTTGCCTATCTCTGGGGCGAGTCCGAGACGGCCGAGTATCTGCCGGCACCGCCCGGCAATGCGACGCGCGGACAGGAGCTGTTCGAGACGGTCGGCTGCACAGGCTGTCATGTTCGTGACGCCGAAGCCAAGCGGGACGACTTCTTCCCGCAGATCAACCGCCTGCACGGTCCGAACTTGATCAGAGCGGGCAGCAAGCTCTCGAGCGGCTGGCTCTACGCCTGGATCAAGGATCCCAAGCAGTACAATCTCGACACGCGCATGCCGAGCATGCGTCTGACCGACCAGGAGGCGGCCGACATCACCGCCTACCTGCTGTCGAGCCGGGAGCCCGCGTTCGAGAACCTGTCGCTGCCGGAGGTGGACAGCGACATTCGAGACGAGCTCGTACTCATCTATCTCCAGAACAATCTCACCATCGAGGCCAGTCATGCCGCGCTCGACAAGATGGACGACGGTGAGCGAGATAGCTATCTCGGTGAGGAGACCATTCAAAAGTACGGCTGCTGGGGCTGCCACGACGTCGAGGGATTCGAGAACGCCAAACCGATTGGCGTTGAGCTGACAGAAGAGGGCTCAAAACCGATTCACCAGTTCGACTTCGGCCACGTGCATGACGTGCCGCATACGAGGCATGACTGGCTCAAGACCAAGATGCTGGAGCCGCGGATCTGGGACGAGGGCAAGGAAGCGGTCAAGACCTACCAGGAGCTCTACCGAATGCCCGACTTCGGGATGTCGGAGCGCGAGGCCGAAGCCGTCGTGGCCAATGTGCTCGGCTTCACCAAGGATTACGTGATAACGAGCCGGCGCGCTGACCAGAGCCCGGGTGCCGCTGCCCTGGCAGCCGGGCGCAAGCTCATCACGAGTTACAACTGCCAGGGTTGCCATTTGATCGAAGGCCAGGGGCACGCTATCAAGTCGGCGATCGAAGACGTAGGTCAGCTGCCGCCGAATCTGGCGTCGCAGGGAGCTCGCGTCCAGGGCGAATGGCTGTTTGGCTACTTGCACGATCCTTCGAAAGTCTCCATGAGACCCTGGCTGGGCGTACGTATGCCGACGTTCGGGTTCGAGGACGAGGAAGTCAATACCGTCGTTTCCTACTTCCAGACACGAGACGAGCGGGACGCGTTTCTTTCGACGCCAACGGTTGCCGACGCGCGCAGCCGGGCTGTCGGCCGGGTGACGTTCAGTATGTTGCAGTGTGCAAAGTGCCACCCGGCAGGACCTCAAGCGGGAACGGCAGGGGTCAGCGCAGCGGAGCTCGCTCCATCTCTCCTCTTGGCTCCCGGCCGCCTACGGCATGACTGGGTGCCCGAGTGGATCAAGGATCCGCAGTCGTGGGTGCGCGGCACCAACATGCCCGCCAACTTCCAGAAGATGAAGGATGGCAGTTATCAGTCGCCCCTGGCCCAGGCGCTCGCGGCGCCGATGTTCGCCTCCCAGAAGCGCGAGATGATGCACCATTTCGAGTCCGAGGAAGAGCTCAAGGCCTTTCTTTCCGATCCCGACCAGGTTGTGGTTGCGCTGCGTGATCACATCTGGTGGAATCTGTCTCCTAACTGAGGGGCTTTTCGGCCCGAGTGTTTTTCCATAATCAAGATCACAAGGAGGTCTGTCGAAATGCACAAAACTCGACTAACCACGCTCTCAGCAATTCTTCTCGTACCGATGTTCGTCGCGTGCGGCGGCGGTGGTGGTGACACGACCGTTGCCGAGCAAAGTGCTCCGGCGCCGACCGCGGCCCCGGCCCCGGGCGCCGGTAGTGGCTCCGTGGCCGGTGTGGTCAACTACTCGAACGGAGACCCGGATACCGCCATCAAGATGGATGCCGATCCGGTATGCGCCGGTCTCCACGGGGAAACGGTCGAGACCGAAACCGTCGTGGCCGATGCCGGCAAACTGGCGAACGTCTTCGTCTACGTCAAAGAGGGCGTGTCCGGAAGTTACTCGGCTCCCGAAGATACCCACCTGCTGAATCAGGAAGGTTGCACCTACAGACCGCATGTCTCGGGCGTCATGACCGGGCAGAAGCTCGTGGTTCGCAACAGCGATCCGACGCTCCACAATGTCCACGCCCTGCCGCAGAACAACGAGGAGTTCAACCAGGGGCAGCCGTTCCAGGGGATGGAGCTCGAGAAGGAATTCACCACGGCAGAGGTGATGGTCCGCTTCAAGTGCGACGTCCATCCGTGGATGGGCGCCTACATGGCGGTCCTGGACCACCCCTTCTTCGCGGTCAGCGGAGCCGACGGCTCCTTCGAGATCGACGGCCTGCCCGCGGGTGACTACGTCCTCGAGGCGTGGCACGAGACCCTCGGAACCCAGACTCAGTCTGTTTCCGTCGCGGCCGACGGCGCCGTCGGCGTTTCCTTCGATTTCGCTCCCGCTGCCAGCTAGAGCGAGAAAAAGCCCCTTTTTGAGAGAGCGGTCGCCTGGCCAGGCGGCCGCTCTTGTTGCCTGCGCCGGATCCCGGCTCGCTACTTGCTCAGCTTGTTGATACGGCGCTGGGCTTCGCCGTAACGCCGCGAGCTGGAGGGCACGTTGCGATAGGCGGCCACAGCCTTCGTCTTGTCGTCGAGACGGCGATCGTAGGTCTGGCCCGCGCGCCACCAGGTGTCATGCCTGGTGGACGGGAAGTGGTCTCCCAGGTTCTCGAAGGCCTCGACCGCCAGGTCGAACTTCTTGAGCTCCAAGTACATTTCACCCAGGTTCCAGAGAGCGTCCTCGGAGCCGGCGTGCCATGGGTACCTGGTAACCAGCGTGCGGTAGGTGGCCAGGGCCGCTGGAACGCGAGTCTGGAGAATAGGGTCCACCAGGGTCCACTTGGCCTTGGTCTCGAGGGCGGCCTTCTCGAGCAGTGCCTTGGCGCCCCACGGGCTATCGGGGTGCTGTTTCGCGAGCTCGCCCAGCAGTGAGCGTGCCTCGCGAAGGCGATCCCGACCGCCTTGGTCCTGCAACAGCTTCGCGCTGCGATACACGCTCTCCGCCGCTTCATCGGATTCTCCAAAGCGGCTCTGAAGCTCGACATACGTTGCGCGCGCTCTGTCGCGGTTGGCGCGCTTCTCGTGGATCCGCCCGAGCAACAGGTACGCTCGCGGAGTCAGCTCCGCGCGGGGGTGCTGCGCGATCAGGTTCTCCAGGTCCTGTCGAGCCTCGTCGAGCAGACCGGCCTCGAGCTGGTTGCGCGCCACCTCGAGGTCCGCCGCCAATCCGGCTGGGCTTCGCTCGGGCGCGGAAGCAGCCATGGACTGCGTGGCGGCCGGCGCGGCCGCCTCGGCGTCAGGCTTTCGATTTGAGCCAGTGGAGCCAGCGGTGACAGCGGAGCCAGGGGAGCCAGCCCCGCCGGGGTCGTCAGAGGCAGTCGGATCTTCGTCGGACGCCTCGGTGTCGGGCGCGTTCAGGCCGTCGAGGGCGCCGGCGAAGGGGTCGGTTTCCGTCTCCGGCACTTCCGGCCGCTCGTGTTGGACAACTTCCACCGGCCGCTTTGCCGTCGTCGAAGGCGCCTCGCGCTCGCTCTTGAGCGAGTGCCCAACCAGGAAGGTCGCTCCGATCAGCGCGATCACCCCAACCGCGATCAGCCCCGTCCGGATCACGCGGCTGCTGGTCGATTTGAGCAGGATCTTCGAGGTCTGACTGCCGATGCCTCTGACCTCGTGGACGAGGCCGAGCCGCAGCTGGTCTTCCAGGCGGCGGACTTCCTTGAGCAGCCTGGCCACGGTCGGGTAGCGGTCCTGGGGATCGGCTTCCAGACATCTCAGCCCGATCGGGTCAACTTCAGGGGGGACCTCGGAGTTGAGTTGACTCGGGAGGTTGAACCTGCCGACCGGCACCCGTCCGGTGAGCATTTCGTAGAGCAGGACTCCAAGCGAGTAGATGTCGGCGCGGTGATCGGCGCTCACCATGTTGCGTGCCTGCTCGGGCGCCATGTAGTGGAGCGAACCCAGGCTGAATTCGCTCGTTGAGAGGGTCCCCTAATCTTGCGAGATGGTCTCGATCCGGCTGATGCCGAAATCGACGATCTTGACCGCGGACAGGTCTTCCGAGACCAGGATATTGCGTGGCGACAGATCCCGATGAACGATGGTCTTCTGGTGGGCCGCGTCGAGTCCCTTGCATACGCTCTTGAAAACTCGGATCGCTTCGGGCAGCGAGAGTCGCCGTTGGCGTAGGACCGCGTCGAGTGAGGTTCCCGGCACGTATTCCATGACGAAGTAGTGCAGATCGTCTGCCTGTTCCTTCTCGAGGATCCGCACGACGTTGGGATGGTTGAGCAGCGCCACGGCTTGCGCCTCGCGGTTGAAACGCTCGACTCGTTCTTGATCCTCCGCGAGATCGGCCGGCAGCACTTTGATCGCGACGATCTGGTTCGAGGAAGGCCGCGCGGCCTTGTACACCTTGCCCATGGCGCCTTTGCCGATGACGCCGAGGATCTCGTAAGGACCGATGTTCTTTGGATGATCAGTGTCCATGTATCTCGAATGTCACGACCGTGTCCCCTATCCGGATGCGATCGAGATGCTGCAAGAGTTGATCGTCGGCGAGTCGCTCGTTGACCAGAGTGCCGTTGCGGCTCTCGAGATCGACCAGTCTGTAACCTTCTTCGGGCTGCCATGCTATCTGGAGATGCTCGGAACTGGCTCGAGGCTCGGTGAGCACGAGATCGCAATCTCCGGAGCGCCCGATCTTCACTTCGGAGCCGTCGAGCTTGAGCGCCTTGCCATGGTCCGGGTCGGGCGGGTGAAAGCGGGATACTAACATCCTGTTGTACGGGTACGCTTCGCTTCGCTGGCTCCCGCGGACGGGATCGAGATGGGGATAGACTCGACCGGCAATGCGTGAGGAAACCCCGGGTTGGGTCCATCGATACGCGGTCGCGCTGGTGGCTTGCATCGTCTTTCTGATCGGAGCCGGCGCCCTGGTTAAGAGCAAAGAGGCCGGGTTGTCGGTGCCCGATTGGCCCCTGTCGTATGGTTCTCTCAACCCGCCTCGCTGGTGGACGATCGAGAACGTCCGGGCCGAGCACGGGCACCGGCTCATTGCGGGAACGGTGGCCCTGCTCGCGGTCGGCCTGGCGATCGCGATGTCGCGCGTCGAGCCGAGGCGCTGGCTGCGGAAGCTGAGCTACGCCGCCGTGGTCGCGGTGCTGTTGCAGGCTCTTCTCGGCGGCCTGACCGTGCTTTTTTTCCTGCCGACACCGATCTCGGTCAGCCATGCCGGGCTGGCGCAGTTGTTCCTCTGTCTGATCGTAACGATCGCCGTCGCGACCTCGCGCTGGTGGCGGGACCAGCCGTCCCCCCAGCGGGCGGCACCGAGTGTGTTCACGGCGGCGGCGGTCACGACCGGAGCGGTCTACGTTCAGATCCTGGTCGGCGCGGTGATGCGCCACTCCGGGGCGGGGCTGGCCATACCGGACTTTCCGCTGGCGTTCGGGCGGCTGATTCCACCACGCTTCGACTTCTCGATCGCGATTCACTTCAGCCATCGCCTGGGCGCGTTGGTCGTCTGCGGCCTCGTTGCATGGACCGTCCTGCGCGTATTCCGCGGCCCACGATCCGTGGGGCATCTCCGCCGTCCAGCGCAAGCGCTGATCGGTCTGGTGGCGGTCCAGATCACGTTGGGGGCGACCGTGGTGCTTTCGAAGAAGGCCGTGCTCCCCAATACCGTGCACGTGGCGGTCGGAGCGATGGTACTGGCGACCAGCCTGATGCTCACGCTTCGCGCTTGGAGGCTCAGTCCGCGGCGCGTGGCGGTTACCGCTCCAAGGGCGGAGGCCGCGACGTGACGATCGCGGAGCCGGCCGTCCCGGAGGAGCCAGGACGCAGCCGCGCTCACGACATCTGGGAGCTGACCAAACCGCGAATCACCTTCCTGGTGGCGGTGACGGCGGCGATGGGCTTCGTGCTCGGCTCGTCCGCGCGAGTCGACTGGCTGGCCTGCGCCTGGACGGTGGTCGGAACCGCGCTGGTTTCCGCCGGTGCGTCGGCGTTCAACCACCATGGCGAGCGCCGGATCGACGCCCTCATGGAGCGAACCCGCAACCGGCCGTTGCCGGCCGGGCGTCTGGAGCCGTGGTCGGCGATCGTTCTCGGGCTAGGAGCGAGTGCCGCGGGCATCGTGATCCTGGGTTGGCAGGCGAATCCATTGGCGGCACTTCTGGGCGCGGTCGCCCTGGTGAGCTACGTTTGGGTATACACGCCGCTCAAGCGGGTATCCCACCTATCGACGCTTGTGGGCGCGGTGCCGGGCGCTCTGCCGCCCATGATGGGTTGGGCCGCGGCGAGCGGAGGGCTCGGGCCCGGCGCCTGGGCGCTGTTCGCGATTCTGTTCCTGTGGCAGCTGCCGCACTTCATGGCCATCGCCTGGATGTGCCGCAATGACTACGCGCGCGCCGGGCTGCCGATGCTGCCGGTGGTGGAGCCCGATGGGGGATCGACCGCCCGGCAGGCGGTTCTCTACGCCGCCGCGCTGGTGCCGGTGAGTCTCCTGCCGACCGTGCTCGGAGTCACCGGCAGCTGGTATCTTGGAGTGGGTCTGCTCCTCTCGCTCGGGCTGTTGGGCACGGCCGTGGGGTTTGCCAGGTCGGTGGAAGAGCGCACGGCGAAGCGTCTGCTCTTGGCGTCGGTGGTCTATCTGCCGGCGCTGTGCTTGGGACTGGTGCTGAATCGGATCGTCTAGGCTGGGCAAGAGACCCCGACACGGTGTGGAGGAAGTCCTTGCGGCGGGAATATATTCATGATCGTCGATTCCTTTCTGCGCTCGAGTGTGCTAGGTTCCCCGGCATCCAAGGAGAGCTGATCCGATCGCGAAGCCGCAGGAGGCGGGTCCGATCACTGACAAGTAGGAGCTGGAAATGTCGCTATCTCGGAAGCTAGCCGTCGTGATGGGCTTTGTTCTTACCGCATCTTTGGCGGTGGCACAGGGACCGTCCCCGCACGCACAAGGCGTGCAAAACCTGATCAACGACACCCTGGGCGAGGCGCTAATCAGCGTTGACGACCAGACCGGCCTGGCGAGGTTTGTCCAGATGCCGACAAAGGGGAAAGCTCCGCTCGCTCGCGGTCCCATCGCTCCTGCGGGTGATCGAGCGATGAACTTCTTCCGCGCCTACGGCAGCGCCTTCGGCGTGACCGCGGCCGACGACGAGCTCCAGGCTGTGAGAATGGTCCGCGATGGCTACGGCAATGAGCACGCGATTTTCAAGCAGAACTACATGGGTATTCCAGTGTTCGGCGGCGAGCTGCGCGCGCATTTCAATAACCAAGGCGAGCTCTACGCGGCCAACGGCAACTTCGTTCCGGTCAGCAAGCTCGACATGACGCCGAGCCTGAGTCAAGAAGAGGCGGAAGGGCGAGCGATCCGTGACGTGACCTTGATGCAGTTCAAGCGCGCCCGAGGCGGGCTTGAAGTGGGCGATGAGCCCGTCGGCCCCGACGAGAGCTTCGAGAGTCTGAGCGTGGCGGCCACCACGCTGATGGTTTTCCGTACCGGCCTCGTGCAAGGGGTGCCCGGCCGCGACTATCTCGCTTACGAGGTGGAGGTGGTCAACGACGGGCCCACGGTGCGTGAGTTCGTCTACGTCGACGCCCACGGCGGCAAGGTGCTCGATCGGATCACCGGCATTCACGACGCACTCTTCCGCCGGGCGTATGACGCCGAGGGTTTTCCCCATCCGGGACCGAACTACGACGGGTTCCCGTTCTGGGTCGAGGGCGATCCGTTCCCGACCGGCAACGTCGAGGCCGACAACATGATCTACGCCTCGGAGGAGACCTACGACCTGTTCGACAACGCCTTCGGCCGCGACTCTTTCGACGCCGCCGGCGCGACCATGGACGCGATCTTCAACCGGGGCGACAGCTGCCCCAACGCCTCCTGGAACGGCATCTACATCTCGTTCTGCCCGGGGCTGACCACCGACGACGTGACCGCCCACGAGTGGGGCCACGCCTATACCGATTTCACCAACAACCTCATCTACCAGTGGCAGTCGGGCGCTCTCAACGAGTCCTATTCGGATATCTGGGGTGAGACCGTCGACCTGATCAACGGTCGCCAAACTGACCTGCCCGGCGGCCCGCGCACCGACGGAGCCTGCGCCGTTCACACCGGCGGCACCGACAACAGCTTGCGCTGGCTCATGGGCGAAGACGTCAACGCTCCCGGCCTGGTGGGTGCGATCCGCGACATGTGGACCCCCACCTGCTACGGCGACCCCGGCAAGGTCACTGACACGCAATACCACTGCGGACCGGTCGGGAGCGACTTTGGCGGTGTGCACATCAACTCGGGTATCCCCAACCACGCATTCTCCCTGATGGTCGATGGCGGTACCTTCAACGGTTACAGCGGCGCCGGCCTGGGCCTGACCAAGGCCGCCCACATCGAATGGGCCGCCCAGATCATGCTCACGCCAGCGAGCAACTTCCTGGATAACGCCGACGCCCTGGAAGCGGCCTGCTCGAGCCTCATTGGCGCAAACCTGCTCGACTTGAGCACCGGCCTTCCTTCCGGGATGATGATCGACGCCGCGGATTGCTCCCAGGTGTCCGACATCGTCGATGCGGTCGAGTTCCGGACGCCACCTACCCAGTGCGGTTTCACGGCGCTGCTCGATCCCGACGCGCCGGCGCTTTGCGAAGGCTTCGGCACGGCTCAGACCACCTCTTTCGAGAACTTCGAGAGTGGTTCTCTGCCCGCGGGCTGGACCGTCGGCCATGACGCGGTCGTTCCCGCGGACTTCGACACGCCCGACTGGGCGGTCGTCACCGGCCTGCCGGCCGGTGCGAACGGCACCTACGCCGCTTTCGTGGAGGACATCATCGACGCGGGCGATAACTGCGCTTCTGAAAACGCGGCGGGCGCGCTCTTTCTGGACAGCCCGGCGATTGTGCTCCCGGTCGGCGAAGTACCGCACGTGGCCTTTGACCACTGGGTGGCGACCGAGTTCGGATATGACGGCGGCAACGTCAAGGTAAGCGCCAACGGCGGCCCCTGGACGCCGGTACCAGGCAGTGCTTACTCGTTCAATGCCTACAACGCTACGCTCCTCGGCAGTCCGCTCGGGGGTGAAGACGCCTTTACCGGCTCAGACGGGGGTTCCACCGGCGGCAGCTGGGGGCAGTCCCAGGTCAATCTCTTCGGTCTGGCTTTCCCCGGCGACACGGTGCGCCTGCGCTTCGACTTCGGCGTCGATGAGTGCAACGGCTTGGTCGGCTGGTACGTCGATGACGTCCACGTTTACACCTGCTCCGACGAGCCGCTGCCGATCTGCGGCGACGGTCTGCTAAATCATCCGGACGAGGTCTGCGACGACGGCAACATGGCCGACGGCGACGGCTGCTCTAGCACCTGTGAGGTCGAAGACGGCTGGATCTGTGCGGATCCGGTGCCCTCGAACCCCGACGGCTCGAACGTCGTCGCGGACGAGAGCTTCGAAGGTGGTGTACCCAATGCGGATTGGACGGCGTTTTCGACCTTTGGTGGATTCGCAGAGTTCCCGCTGTGCGGCCCAGGCAACGGTTGTCCGGCCACCAGCTTGGCCAGGACAGGCAGTTGGCTCGTTTGGGTTGGCGGTCTTTCCACCGGTGTGACCAGCAGCGTCGACCAGGACATCACCATTCCCGCGGCAGCAACCGACCTGAAGCTGTACACATGGCGCGGAATCTGTGATGACCCGAGCGATACCTTGCACGTCAGCCTCGATGGCACCGACATCGGGACGGTCGTCTGTGATGGCGTCGATGGAGGCTGGGTCGAACAGACCTTCCCGGTGGCGCCCTTCAATGACGGCGGGTCGCACACCCTCTTCATTGGTGGCACCGTTGGTGGTACGAACGGTACCCACAGCAACTTCTTTGTAGAGGACGTGGTCCTCAATGACAATACGCCGACGCCGGCCACACCCAGTGTTTGCCTGCCCCTCGCCGATGATCTTGCCTGCAACGCCGTCGTGGGCTGGGACAACGGCATCGCCGGTGGCTGGACCGTGGTCGACAACGAAGGCACCGGCGTGGTCTGGACCGACATCGCGAGCTCGGGCCTGGGCGGGAACTACACCGGCGGCGACGGCGAGGCGGCCAGTGTCTCGAGTGACGCTGCCGGCTTTGTCGAATTCGACACCGAGCTGATCTCGAACTCCTTCAGTCTGGCAAACCTGCAGTCGGCGTCTCTCGACTACCTGGT
>JAAENP010000514.1 GCA_024224155.1 bacterium | reverse complement strand
GTCGGTGGACTCATCGCCGTCGCGATGGACCAGGAACTCGCTCATCAGCGGAATCACCATGCCGTTGGCCAACGCCAGGCAGGACTCCAGGACATAGACGTAGTATTGCGTCTTCCTCTGCTCCCCCGCACCCACTCTGCGCTCCAGCGCCTGGTCGCTGAAAGGCCACTCGCGCATCCACTTCTGGGTGCCGTCGATGGCGATCGGATAGTGGCCACCGATCAAGTAGCGGCAGAATTTCTTCTTACGGATCAAGCGCTCGACCAGCTCCAGATGGGCGGACTCGAGCTCGCCGGGCTCCATGCGCCTGAGCAGGCGGTAGAGCGTGTCGTGGTGGGGGATCTCTTCAAGATCAGGGATCAGAAGCTTCAGGTTGGCCTGGAACGTCGGCATCGTCATCTTGCGGTTGGCTTCGCGCCGCGAGGCCATCTCAAAGACGAAGCTCAGCATGCCGTAGAGCAACACCATCGTCAGCTTGTGGCGGGTTTTCCCCGGCTCTCTGGGATCGGGAATGTGAGAGAGCCGTTCCAGCAGCGACGGCAGCTGGGAGCGCAGGATCTGGAAGTACCCCCCTGCCGCGTCCTGGCGCGCCTGCTGCTCTTCTTCCGGGGTGCGCAACTGGCTCTTGCGGTTGGGAATCGTGGCCGTTGGCCGGGCGACCAGACCCGCCGCCCGCTGCTGCTCACGCAGCTTCTTCTGGGCCTTGGCGCGCGCCTTGGCAACTTCCCGGGCCGGCCGCCGAGAGGGCTTACCCATCTGAGCCTCCGGCCACTC
>JAAENP010000513.1 GCA_024224155.1 bacterium | reverse complement strand
TCCGCATGGCCCGGGCAGTCCACATGCGCGTAGTGACGGTTCTCCGTCTGATACTCCACATGCGCCGTCGCGATCGTGATCCCACGCTCGCGCTCCTCCGGCGCCTTGTCGATGTCGTCGAACGCCGTGAACTCCGCCAGGTCCTTCGTCGCCAACTGCTTCGTGATCGCCGCCGTCAACGTCGTCTTGCCGTGGTCCACGTGACCGATCGTGCCGATATTCACGTGCGGCTTCGTCCGCTCAAACTTCTCCTTCGCCATGGTCGAACCGACTCCTTATAGGAAGATAGAACCCCGGAAAGGGGCGCTTTGCTGATCTCTTCGTCCTAGACCCGAATTCCGCTTGTCTGCCGATGGGCCTTTGTGGATATACCGCCAAAACCCGCCAAGATGGAGCCCACGACCGGATTTGAACCGGTGACCCCTTCCTTACCAAGGAAGTGCTCTACCTCTGAGCTACGTGGACAGACCCCGCTAAAATGCCGCTACCGTAAACACTCCCCTACCGACCGCACCAAAATGGTCGGCTGGGGGACTCGAAAGTATATGACCCGAAGTCGAGGCTGTAAAGGGGGGTGGGCGCCCTTTTTTTCGCTCGCCCCAAGTACCGGGGCAGGCGCGCCAGCCGCATCGGGGACACGATTCCTTCGTGTGTCCCCTCCCGACTGGTCTTCGGCGGCTCTGCCGATCGGCACAGAAGCGCGCAGTCGACCTCTTGGGGCCAACGCCGGACGATTCAAACACCTTCGGGCGGCAGGCACACCGACCCGCTGACGAGCCCCTGGACGATGAAATCCACCGCGGCGGCGTTGCCGGCACGGTTGAGATGCGGGTCGGCCTCGCTGATTCGCAGAGCCGGATCCGTCGGCCACGGCATCTCGAGGGCCTTGATGCCCAGGCTCTCCTGATAGGCCACAAGGGCCTCGCCGGCCACATCGAGGGTCGAATAGTCGAAGACATTGACCAGATCGATATCTTGCTCATCGGCCCAAACAGCCATCTTCCGGAGTGCTTCGCGATAGCCGCCCTCTCCCACCATGTGCCGGTAGCGCTCGGGAATCCGGGCCATGTCGACGTCGCTGACGAAGGTCGCGAGCCTGTTCGGAGCAAAGGTGAACCAGCGCTTGGAGCCGGTCAGCCGCTTCACCAGATCCCAGAGCGCCGAGGAGCCTGGCTTCCGGCTCTGGAGCAGAAAGTGCGGGAGGCCCATGTCATTGGCCACGAACAGGACGACGACACAATCCGGCTCGAGGTCCGCTCCGAAGGTCTCGAGCCAGGCCGCCTCCTGGTAGGCGCTGTAACCCGGAATGCCGGCGTTGACGACTTCGACGGCGACGGTAGCGGCCGCGGCCAGGGCCTTCTGAAGCTGCACCGCAACGGTGTCCGCTTCGGGGATTCCCCAGCCAAAGGCGTGAGAGTCGCCCAACGCGAGCATCCGGAAGGTGCCCTCGGGCTTGGGTGACGCCGGCTCGGAGCTGCCGCGCACGCCCCTTGAGTTGGTCGTCACGCGGGCGCCTTCAAAGCACGTGTCGACGCCCGGACGCAGCTCGTAGATCAAGTCCGGATGCAGGCTGGGGTCGACCAGATGGCGCAACAGAGCCTGTTGCGCTGGCTGGCGGCAATCGCCCGCGGGCGGAGGAGCCTCGAACCTGGCCGCGAGCTCGGTCAGGGCATCGATCTCGGGTGCCGGCTCGGTGGCGAGGCGCAGCCCGATCTCGCCCGCCCCGAGGCCGGCGATGACCCCGATCAGAAGCGCCAGGAGCCGAAAACCACGATTGCCAGTTCCTGCTCCCATGAGGTGGGAAGGATAACCCGGCCCTGAACCATCGAGTCGGTTGACTATTCAAAGAATGGAGCGGGAGACGGGAATCGAACCCGCGACCAACGGCTTGGAAGGCCGAGACTCTGCCACTGAGTTACTCCCGCTCGTGGAGCCGCGCGGCCGAACGGCCTGCGGGTGACCCGCAAAGCCTCGCAGAAGAGGCCTGAAACTTCAAGGCTGGCGGTCGCGCTCGGCTTCCTGAGACCACTTCCAGCCCCTTAAGCTGCCTCCCCCGGGGCAGCCTTCGTCGGCGAATCCGGCCAGAACCCCGTCACGGCCATCGCCGTCCAGATCCGCTAGCTGGACATGGTAGCCACGACACCCATTTCCACCGTCCTCTGAGCTCAGTGCGGGACCGGGTTCGAGGCTTCCGGCCGCGTTTACGAAAGCTCGAAGGGCCCCTGATTCGCTCAGGACAATGAGATCCGAATCGCCATCGGCGTCCGGATCCCCCGCCGTCATGGCGGTGGGTCTCTGGGCAGATTCCGACCAGAGCAGCTGGCGACGTGCCCAGGTTCGATCTCCGGTGGACAGCAGTAGATCGACGCCGACTCTTGCTCGCGGCGTCTGGAGGTCGGTGTATGCGACGGCCAGGTCGTCGTCGCCGTCGCCGTCGAAGTCGGCCGCAGCCACGGCGTCGATGTAGCTTGACGGTCTCGCCACCTCGAGCTCGGCCGGCGCAAATGTGCCGTCCCCGGCTCCCCAGAACAAAACGCCGCGTTGCCCCTGAACGTGGCTCGCGGTCACGATGTCTGGACGCCCGTCTCCGTCGAAGTCACCCAGAGCCAGGTCGTCTCCGAAGAGACGGCCGCGCTCGGGCTCGACGCGCCTCCAGTCCCAGGCCCCGGGCGACCGGTTGAGAAGCACCCGCAAGCCATAGGATTCCATCTCGGGTCCTCCCCGTAGCCGCGGTCCTTCGCCGATCGCGACGATGTCCGGACGGCCGTCGCCATCGAGATCTGCCACGGCGAGGGCGCGAGATGAGAATGCGGGCCCCCCAGGCTGCGCCGCAAGAAAGCTCGCTTGCTTCGAGAAGCTTCCCCGACCGTCGCCCAGGAGCACGACCAGGCCGCGCAGGTGGATTCCGAGAGCCAGGTCGGCGTGCCCGTCTCCATCGAAATCCGCCGCCGCGGCATCCCCATAGTCGAATGGCAGCTCTGGAAACGAAGCCCCGAGCCAACGGCTGAACCGCACGCCCGGCTCGCCGATGAAGATCCTGGGCTCGCCCATCTGCCGGCGCGGGGGACCGTGCACCAAGTCCAAGCGACCGTCGCCGTTCAGGTCCGCCAGGTCGAATCCGTTGCGCCACTGACCCTGCCGAGGCAAGCCTCGGGCCGTCTCGACCCAGGTTGCCCCGGCGCCGGTGCCGGCAACGAAGAAAGCGAGGCTACTCAGACCGGCGACGAGGAGCGGTGTTCGCAACGTCACCGAGTTTCTTCCTTTTCTGGCCGATGCCGTTCCCTGCGCTGCTCTTCCCCATTCGGGAGGCCCGGGCTCGCGCCCGCAGAGCCGCCGGCACCTGCTCGCCGCAGATGGACGCCGTGTGGTGAGCCCAGGCTTCTCCCTCCCGGCTCTTGAACCGCTGCCTGACATTGACGTATCCGTGGCCGACGGTCTCGTCCCCGGAATCGTCGGCGAGGGACACGAAGACCCAGCCGGTCTTGAATGGGCTGGTATTGAGCGGATTCTTGCCGACGTCCACGATCTGGGTCTCAGCCGGGAACGGAAAGCCCTCGAGCTCGCGGAAGTCCTCCTGATCGTTGAAGGCGACGATCTGAGTCGTATCCAGCGGGAACCAGCTCGGATCCTCGCTACAGTCGAAGGGTCCCTGACTCATGCCCGAGTCCCGCCAGACGATCGCTTCGGTCTTGAACTTGTTCTCTCTCTTGAACGGGAACATCCAGGCGTACCCCCCGCACTCGCGGTTGTCGCTGGCGTCGAAGTCGACGTAGCGGCCATAGAAGGTGAAGTTGCCGTCGGTCGAAAGCCCGTCGCTGGTGCCGGCCTCCACGTGAATCGCGGGAACCTCGCGCAGGAACTTGCTGGAGTAGGTCGTGATCGTCGCTTTGAGGACGTTGTTGTTGGTCGCGATGCCGGTGCCGCCGTTCTCGAAATAGCCGCTGTCTCCCGGGAACAGTCTGGTGCAGGCGCTGACCGCGTCGATCGTGATGTAGCCGCGCGCGACATTGCCGCTGCCGATCCTCCGGCCCTGGCACTGGCCGTTGTGGAAGTCGACCGGGTTTCCGAGATGCGCGTTGCGCAGGTCGGCGAGCGTGAAATCGTTCGAGGGGCTGAAATTGACGCAGCCCTCCCCATCCGTACACCTCGTGCACTCGCTGCTGTCGAAGCCGAGTACGTTCGGTATCTCGGGTATCGGCAGAACCCCGTTGGTGAACAGCAGGTCGACGTCGAACTCCTGGACGTCGAAACCGGTTAGAAAGATATCGAAGTTGAAGGTCGGTGCCGAGAGATCGCTCCACAGGATCACGTGGGCGAGTGTCGGCTCCGGCGCTGTGTTGATCAGAGTGACCCGGGTTCTCTCGAACTTGCTCTTGCCGAAGTTCCGGAAGTCCACCTCGAAATAGGGCACCAGAATCGTGGCGGCCGGAACGGCGTCGATGGTACATAGTTCGGCCGAGGCCGGCGCACCGAAAGCGGTAAGAAGGACCATAGCTGTGAGAAATCTACGAACCACCTGACTTGCCCCCTTCCTTGGGAAACCCATACGCCGATCGGTCGCTCGACCCAACCGGAAGCTCTCTGTAACAGAAACCGCAACGGAGTATACAAGAACGCCGCGCGCGCCTCTCTCCTTTACCGGTGTTGAGTTTTCACAGCTGCATCAGCGGGTCACATCACAGAATGCCCGAGCTGGCTCCAGGCGGAGCGGACGCGTGGGATTGAAGCATGGCTCGGAGTACCTCAGCTGAACCGAAGATCCTGCTGATCACGGCCGACCAGGTCCTGCAAGCGCTGGCGGTACCGGCTCTCAGCGATTCCGGCTTTCGCGTCTTCGCGACCTCCAGAGGCACCACGGCCGCGCAGGACGCCGCCACCAGCCCTCCCGATGCCGTCCTACTCGACCTTCTGGTCGAGGACGCCGACGCGGTCTCGCTGCGCAGCGAGCTTCGCAAGCTCCCGAACTGCCACGCCACCCCGATCTTCGTGATGTCGGACCTCTTCGACCCGGGCCTGATCACCAGTGTCTACAAGGACCCTTTCTCGGAGTTTCTACCCAAGCCGATCAACTGGCTGGTCCTTCCCCACCGGCTCCGGCAAGCCGTGGTGGTCGGCCGCTCGGTCGCCGAGCTGCACGAGTATCAACAGTCCCTGGAACAAGCACAGGACGCCGCTCGCTCGGCCAGCACCGAAGCGCTCAAGCTCCGAAACTTCGACCAGCTCACGGGCTTGCCGAACCGCGCCACGTTCACGGAGATCGTCGCTCTCGCCGTGGCTCAGACCCACAACCGCTCCGGAGAGATGGCGGTCTTGTTCATCGATATCGACAGTTTCAAGGAGTTCAACGACTCCCTGGGCCGGGACAGCGGCGACCTGCTGCTCAGAGCCATCGCGGGACGACTCCGGTCCGCGCTGCAGCAGAAGATAGGACAGCCCGACGAGTACGGCAGCGGTATTCAAGGGGCCTTGGCTCGAATCCACGCCGACGAGTTCGCGATTCTGCTCGATCAGGTCGGTGACCGCTCGCAGGTGAGGCGCCTGGCCGATGACCTGTTGGCCGCCGTGATGGCTCCCTACAGCGTAATCGGGCGCGATGTCTTCGTCTCCGCGAGCGTTGGAATGGCCTTCGCCTCGAGGGGCGAAGGCGAGGCCGTTCTTCAATGCGCGGAAACGGCCATGAGACACGCCAAGAGGGCCGGCGGAAAGACCGTTCGTCTCTACACCGACTCGATGAAAGACGAGGTTCTCGAACGGCTGGAGTTGCAGGAACGGCTTCGCCGAGCGATCGACAACAACGAGCTCCGACTCCACTACCAGCCCATCATCGATATCCCAACGGGCCAGATCGTGGGTCTCGAAGGCCTTGTGCGCTGGACGGATGCCCAGCGCGGCCCCATCTCGCCCGCGACTTTTATTCCGATCGCCGAGGAGGCGGGGCTGGTCGTCGCGATCGGTGACTGGGTCATCGCCGAGGCCTGCCGGCAGCTCGCCGCCTGGGTCGGTCGTGGGTTGCCGCCGCTGCGCATGGCCGTGAACGTAGCTCGCGCGCAGATCGAGGAAGCCCTGTGCGTGGAGAAGATGGAGACCATTCTCCGGGAGACCGGCATTGAGCCTGAGTATCTCGAGCTCGAGCTGAGCGAACGAGGTGTTTTCCGCAACGACCCTCTGACCCTGGAAAAACTGCGCCGACTCGAAGCTCTGGGCCTTACCCTGGCTATCGACGACTTCGGCACCGGGCAGACCACTCTCGCCTATCTCCAGAGCTTCCCCCTGGACGTGCTCAAAATCGACCAGTCGTTTGTGTCACGAATCGGCGAGGACCCCGCGACGGAAGCGATCATCCGAGCGATCATCGCCATGTCCCATGAGCTGGAACTGCGGGTCGTGGGTGAAGGAGTCGAGACGAAAGCGCAGGCGGAGACTCTGCGGACTCTGCAGTGCGACGAGTTACAGGGCTTTCTATACTACCACCCTCTGCCGCCCCGAGAAATCGAGCCCCTCCTGCGAGCTCAGGCCGATGCCGCCGCACAGAGACCGGCCGAAGATGTCCCGTCCTCGGACGGGACAGAAGGTCCCTTTTCGACCGCGCCGTCAGCCCTCGCTGCGGCAACCGAGGAAGAGATCTTCCGGATGGCCCACGTCGACTTCCTGACCGACCTGCTCAACCGCTATTCCTTTGAGAGGGCGCTGGAAACGACTCTGGCCCGTGCGCAACGGTTCGGCCATCAGGTGGCTCTCCTGGTCCTCGACCTGGATCAGTTCAAGGAGGTCAATGACTCTCACGGACACTCGGCGGGCGACGAGCTACTGAGCACGCTCGCCCGCCGGCTGAAGGCCATGGTGAGGCAGGTCGACTCGCTCGCGAGACTTGGTGGAGACGAGTTCGCCCTGATTCACAGTGAGTTCAAGACCCTCGACGGAGTCGCCACGCTGGCTCAACGACTCGGCGATGAGATTGCCAAACCTGTGAGCCTTGGCTCCCGAACGGTGCGCGTCACGGCCAGCATCGGCATTGCCGTCTACCCGCCGGGTGACTCCAGTCCGAAGAACTTCTACCGGCAGGCGGACCTGGCCCTCTACAAGGCGAAAGGAGAGGGTGGCAACTGCTTTCACTTCCACGCGAACGAGATGGATCGACAGGTGCAACTGAAACTGCAGCTCGGTCGCGACCTCGAGAAAGCCATCGATCGGGACGAGATGCACCTCGTCTACCAGCCCCAGTTCAGTCTGACCAACAGAATGATCGTGGCCGTCGAAGCCCTCGTGCGTTGGAGCCATCCCAAGCGCGGCCTGGTGCCGCCGAGCTCCTTCATTCCGATCGCCGAAGACAACGGCGAGATCATCCGAATCGGGGAATGGGTCTTGCGGCAAGCTTGTACCGAAGCCCGGTCCTGGATGGAGACGTCGGGAGTCGAGATCCCCGTTTCAGTCAACCTATCCTATGTCCAGTTCCGCTTACGAGAGTTCCCGAAGGCGGTAGAGCGAGTGCTGCGGGAAACCCAGCTGCCACCTCGCCTGCTCGAGTTCGAGCTCAACCAGCGAATGCTCTTGCGCTTCGAAAACGACCTCGAGAGGCTGACTCGAGGATTGGACTCTCTGGGCGTCGGCCTATGCGTCGACGACTTCGGCACGAGCCCGTTCTCGATCGAGGACCTGACCCACTTGCCCTTCAGCAAGCTCAAGGTCGACGGACGGCATATCCAGGCCTCCGATGAAGACGATGGCTGTCCGCCGCTGGTCAAGGCCGTGATTGCCCTCGGCAAGAAGCTCAACCTCGGAATCGTAGCTGAAGCGGTCGAGACCCAGGCTCAGCTGGCGGCTCTCAGGGACGAACGCTGCGACTTCGGACAGGGGCATCTCTTTTCAAGGCCGATGACCTCGGCGCAGCTCAGTGCCCGACTCGCGGCGGACGGCGCCGCGCAGAGCGAAGTCGAGGCCGACGTGTTGCCCTTTCCGCAATTCGTCTAGCGCTCGACGCGGCCCAGTCGCGAGCGAACTTCGTCGGCGATAGCCGCGAACTCGGGGTCGTCTCGCAGGGAATCGAGATCGCCATCCTCGAAGAGCCGCGGATTCGCCCACCCCGTGTCAACGGCCCGGCGCAGCGAATCGAGAGCAGCCGGCCGATCGTCGGAGAGTGCGAGGATACAAGCCTGATCGTAGAGGTTCCAGGCGAGAGCCGGATGCCGCGGGCCGAAGACCTGTTCGCGAATCGAGAAGGCCCGCCGGTAATGACGTAAAGCCTCTCGGTACTCCCTCAGACGGTAGTAGTGGAAGCCGAGCCCCTCGACGGCGCGGGCCGTGTCCAGATGGACCTTGCCGTGCGAGGTCTCCGCGATCCGCACGGCCCTGTCCAGGACCTCGCGGGACGCAGCGAATTCTCCGGCGTTTTCAAGGATCCTCGCGTAGGGAACCAGCGCCCATACGAGGTCCGGGTGCTCGGGCCCCTGAAAGCGCTCGATGATGCCCAGGGCCCTTTCGCACTTGGTTCGCGCCTCCTCGAGCTCCCCGTCTCGGCGGTCAACGGTGGCCAGCATGGTAAGCGGCGACGCCAGCCAGGGGTGATCGCGACCGAGAGAACGCTCCTGGATGGCGAGCCCGCGCTCGAAAAGCGGTCGTGCCTCGTCGTAGCGGAGGTTCTCGAGATAGCTTCGACCCAGACTCACGGTCATCATACCGACCGTGGTGTGGTCGGGGCCGAGCGCCCGTTGATGAATCTCGATGGCTCTTTCGAGCATAGGGCGCGCCGCCTCGTAGTCCTTGAGATCCATCAACAGGATGCCGTAGGAGTGCAGAGTCATGGCGATCCAAGGACTCACTTCCGGCTCCATCGTGCGATAGATATTCAGGGACTGTTCGAAGGCGTGGCGCGCCGCCTCGTAGTCACCGAGCCGCCAATGCGGCAGGCCGACGAACCCCCGGGCCACGGCTACGGCCACGTCGTCCCCGCCGAGCGATGCCTGATAGACGGCTGCGGAACGTTCGAGAAGCGCCGCTGCTTTGGAGTAGTTGCCGTCCCAGTACTCCAGCAGTCCCAACGACAGCAGACTGGCGCCGAGCTCCGGGACGGAGGGCTCCAAGTGCGTCTCTCGCAGCCGCAGGGAAGCTTCGAGGGCCTCGCGGGACCTCTGGAAGCGGCCCATGTTGCGATAGCCATCGCCGAGGATCTGGAGAAGTCGAGCTTGGACGACGGGTTCGTCGGTGAGCTCCCGCCCGATCCGCTCGGCTCCCCGGTCGAGCATCAGAATCGGCGACCCGAACCCTCCCATCTGCCCCGCCGGATCGATGTCGGAAAACATTCCCGCCAGCAACTCGGCGACCTTGCGGGAAGCCTCGGCCTCGCGCTGAGCGCGGAGCAGCCCGAGCGCCGTACCGATCACTCCCGCCAACAGGGTCACGACGATGAACGCACCTGCTGCGACCCCGGCACGATGCCGCGCGATGAACTTGCGCATGCGATAGACCGTGCCCGGAGGACTCGCCTCGACCAGCTCACTGCGCAGGTAGCGCCCGATGTCGGCCGCCAGCTCGGATGGCGAGCCGTAGCGCCGCGTGCGGTCTTTCTCCATCGCCTTCATCACGATCCAGTCGAGGTCTCCACGCAAGGTTCGAATCAGACCGCGGCTGTCGGTATCGCGACGCTGCGCCACCTCTCGCGAGACATTGCCGAAGCTAGAGACGCGAGTGCTGGGCCGGGGAGGCTCGATCTCGCGGATGTGGCGACGCATCTCATCGAACCCGGCGCTACGCAGCTCCGCCGCGTCCAAGGCCTGCCCGCCGGCGAGGAGCTCATACAACACCGCGCCCAACGAGTAGACGTCCGATCTGGTGTCAATGTCGATGCTCGTGATCTCCGCCTGCTCGGGGCTCATGTACTCGGGGGTTCCGATCCACTGTCCGAGCTCGGTGAAGAGGGTGCGTTCGGTAAGCCGTTGAGAGGTCGCCTTGGCGACCCCGAAGTCGATGATCTTGGGTACCGGCAGCCCTTCTTCGATCGCCACCAGGATGTTCGACGGCTTGATGTCGCGGTGGATGACACCCTTCTGGTGGGCGTGTTGCAAGCCGTCGCACACCTTGACGAAAAGCTCCAGCCGGTCGCGGATACTCAGCCGCCTTGCGTCGCAGTACTCATTGAGCGGCACTCCCTCGACGAATTCCATGGCAAAGAACGGGCGGCCTTCGACAGTGGCGCCCGCTTCGTAGGCTGCAGCAATGTTGGGATGGTTCATGAGCGCCAGCGCCTGGCGCTCGGACTCGAAGCGGGCCAGAACCTCCCTGGTGTCCATTCCCCACTTGATGAGCTTGACCGCGGCGCGCCGCCTAACCGGGCGCTCCTGCTCCGCAGCCCACACCTCGCCCATTCCCCCCTCACCGATCTTGTGCAGCAGCCGGTACGGACCCACCTCACTGGAAAGGTCCCGTTGTAGTTCCTGAGGCTGCGGCTGCCGGTCGAAAGACAGCAGTGCCTCGACCTCGCGGCGGAGGTCCGGCTCGCCGGCGCAGGCTTCATCAAGGTACTGCGACCGGTTCTCCGGCTCGCGCTCCGACGCCTCCAGGAACAGTCTCTTGACGCGAGCGAAACCTCTGGAGGCCCTCACGACTCTTCCCCTCCCCGCACGAGCTCGAGACGGAGCCAGGCCTGCGCATGACGCCAATCGTTTTCCACCGTGCGTTTCGACACGCCCAACGCTTGAGCCACCTCCCCAACTGTTAAGCCCGCGAAGAAACGCAGGGTGACGACACTGGCTTCCCGCTCGTCGAGCGCAGCAAGCCGGTCCAGAGCCCGATCGAGATCCAGGATCTGCTCCGGGCCGACATCTCCTCCCCTGAGCCTTTCTGGGACCTCGGTAAGGGTGACGTTGGCCCATCCAGCACCTCGCTTGAGGGCGAGTCGCTGCCTTGCATGATCCACGAGCAGCCGTCGCATGACCCGCGCCCCGACACCGAAAAAGTGCGTCCTCCCCTTCCAGTCGACCCGGGTCTGATCAACGAGCTTGAGATACGCCTCGTGAACCAGGGCCGTGGGCTGCAGGGTGTGACCGGACCTCTCCCAGGACATGTAGCGTCTCGCCAGACGACGCAGCTCGTCATAGACAAGGGGAAACAGATCTTCGGCGGACGGCCGGTCCGGCGTGTCTTCACGGCTCAAGGCGCTGACGATCTCGGTCGCGCGCGTCTTGGGATCGGCCGTCACAGTCCTTTCCTTCTATCAGCTACGGGAAAGCGGCGCTCGCGTTGCACCCCGGTTGCGGGGTTTTCCCCATCAATCCGCGTTAGCTATACAGGCTGCAAACAGCGAGCCAGGAGCTCTTCGGAGTAAACACTACCGATAGGAGGCAGTCGTGAGTCTCTCGAATGAACAACCTCTGACTCGAAACGGTGGCACCAAGCAGAGGTGGCTCTCCGTCCTGTGCCTGGCGCTGGCGGTGCCGGCGGGAGCCGCCACCCTGACCCAAGTCACCGACAACCCTGCTTCGGACTGGGATCCGTCGTGGTCGCCGGACGGCACCGTCTTGGTCTTTACCTCCGACCGGATGGGAGGCCATGATCTGTGGCTGACTCTGGCTGAGGGTGGGACACCGCTCCAGCTCGTGGACGGCCCCTACTGCTACCACCCGGTGTGGTCGCCTGACGGCAAGAGGATCGCTTTCTCTGCTGAGTTCGCCGGGAACGGAGACATCTGGACGGTCCGTCCCGACGGAGGAGGCCTGAAACAGCTCACGACCGATCCGGGCCGGGATCTGTACCTCGGTTGGTCCCGTAAGAGAATCATCTTCGAGTCGGACCGCACCGGCGACTGGGAGATCTGGAGCATCTCGCGCCAGGGCGGGGCCCCAACGCGCCTGACAGAGAGCGGGGGCCTTGACTACGGCCCAAGCGGCTCGCGCGACGGCTCCCGCATCGCTTTCAGCTCGCAGAGAGCGGGAACCTATGATCTCTGGCTCATGCCGGCTGAAGGCGGCGAGGCGACGCAGCTCACCTCCCTTCCCGACTCGGAATGGGCGGCCGCCTGGTCTCCGGGCGATGGCACGATCGCTTTTGATTCAGACCGGGGCGGCAACTGGGACATCTGGATGATCCAGACTAGTGGTGGTCGGCCATGGCGGGTCACGACCGACCCCGCCGACGACATCTTTCCCGCTTGGTCCCCGGACGGCACCAAGATGGCATTCTCCTCGGACCGAGCGGGAAACGAAGACATCTGGATTCTGGACTTGATAGGTGTCAGCGGTTGCGTGGAGCTCGGAGGTGAGCCCTTGTCCGGAGCCGAGCCGCTCCTGAAACAGGGGGGAAGGCCGAAGCGGCGCCTCGAGTCGGGCGCGGACGGCTGCTTCATCTTCCCCGCCCTCAGGGAGCAGAAGAAGTTCAAGCTCCAGCTCGACGGTCCCGAGGTCACAGTGGAAGGAGCGGAGCTCACCGCATGCTTCAACCTGAATGACGATCCCCTGGTCAGGGCGAAGGTGAGCTTGAAGCAACCGGGCAGTGGTGCAAGGAGTCAGCGTACCGGCGAGGACGGCTGCGTCCTCTTCGAGAACCTGGAGGCGGAGAGGAGCTTCAAGCTGACCTTGAAGGGCCCAAGGGTCGGCAGCCAGCCGGCCGGCATCTGATCGTTGCCGGCTGTCGAGACGAGAAGGAGAAAACATGATTCTTCGTTCCACCCGATTCGCCGTTCTGATCGTGGCTCTCGGGACCTTCACGCACGCGAGTGCCAGCTCGGCCAAGGTCGACCTCGGCCCCACCAAGTGGCCGCCCGGAGACTTGGAACACTACACCCGGTTGCAGAACTCCTTCGGTCGCAGTCAGCCGCCCGCTACGGGCCAAACCGGCCTCGTGGTCGGTACCTTGCAGGCGCTTGCGGTTCGGGCGGGGGTCGAGGCCCTTCGGCAGGGCGGAACGGCCGCCGACGCCGCCGTCACGACCGCGCTGACCCAGGTCACGCTCACGGCCGGCTCGGCGGTCAGCTTCGCCGGCCAGCTGGAGCTCGTCTACTACGAGGCCTCGACGGGCACCGTGCACTATCTCAACGGGACCTGGGGCATCCCCCAAGAACTGCCCTCGGGCACTGCGATCCCGGCCTGTGGTGTCCCCAGTGGGCGGCAGGTCCTTGTACCCGGCTTCATGGCTTCGCTCGAGGCCTTGCACGCCCGTTTCGGCGCCCTGCCCTTCAAGAAGCTGTTCGCTCCTGCTGTCTACTTCGCCCGCCAGGGATTCGAGATTAACGAAGGACTCGGCGGCAGCATCCGGCACTTCCAAGACACCATCACGCGGTTACCGGGGGGCCGCCGGATCTTTCTCAAATCGGACGGTACGCCGTATCAGACCGGCGACTGGTTCACGCAGCCCAGGCTTGCTCGGACGCTCAAACGAGTTTCCCGTCAAGGCAGTCGCTTCATGTACCGCGGCAAGTGGGCACAGAAGCTCGTTCGAACCGTCCGAGCCGAAGGGGGCGACCTGACCGAGGCTGACCTGCGTGCCTATGAGGCGCTCTGGATCCAGCCCGAGAGCTTCGATTTCGGCCGTTTTCGCGTCCACGGTCCCGGATCGCCGGCCGTTGGTGGCCTTCACCTGCGCGCCGCGATGGAGGGTCTCAATCCGGGCGAACTTCGGACTGCCGGTCACTACACGGTCTCAGCTGACGCGCTGGCTGCCATGTTGCGGGGGGTCGAGCGACGTTACCGGATCTCGAGAGCCGCCGGCGGTCACTCCGACGGCGTCGTGGCCATCGACGCCGATGGCAACGTGGTCGCGTTGTTGCACAGCATTAACACCTACGGCTGGGGAGCCACCGGTATCTTCGTCGACGGGGTCTCCATCTCGGATGCCGGTTGCAGGAACCCGCAGCAGATCGCGATCGCGGGTCCCGGCGGGCGCGTCGCACCACATGACAACCCCGTTGTCGTGACCCAGGAGGGGCTCCCCGTCGCCGCGACGAGCGCGGTCGGCAACGGTCTCTTTGAGGCGACGTTCTTTGGGCTCACCAACCTTCTTGCCTATCGAATGAGCCCAAACCAAGCGATCGACACACCTACATTCCACAGGGCCTCCACCTACGTCGGAGTGACCCACCAGACGACGCGAGGGGACTTCGCAGCAGATCTGCTCGAAGCGGTACGGGCTCGCGGCATCAGCATCCGGGAGCTTGCGCCAGGCCACGACTCCTACGGCTGGTGGATCGGAGCCACGATCGACCGACGATCGGGGGAACGGGTCGGCGCCACGGCGAACACCTTCAACGGACTTGCCCTGGCTCAATAACGGACCCGCGCGCTTCGAGAGGCTGTCCAGCAGAGCATCCGGCGCAAAGCCAGGCGAGGTAGCTTCTCGTAGTGCACGCGCAGTACCACTTGCGGTCTTTCCCCGGCCAATCCGCGTTACCTATGACGGCTGCGGATCGCCGAGTCCAAGCCTCGATGATGGAATCCGAAAGGAGGAGAAAGATGAAAACCGGTCCTTGGCTTCTCTTGATTCCTTTGGCGATCGGTATCGTCACCGATGCCGTGGCGCACACTCTTGGTGAAAAGAAGAAAGGAAGTAAGGGACGATATCTCGAAACTGCAGACGGCGTCCGTCTGGCGGACTACAGCGGCGCTCTCGTCATTCTCGAACCGGCCGAGATTCTCTCCGACAAGGACCGGCCGGTCGACACCGAGTCCGTTCGAGCCACGTCGGATGCCAGCCTGAGGCAGCACTTGGCATCTACCGGTCTATTCGGCCGAATCATCTCTGTGGCTCCACCGGAGCTGCCGGTGGGTGTCGCGGTAGTCCGGGTCGCGACTCGGCTCACGCTGCAACATGGATCACAGGCGATGCGGTTCTGGGCCGGCGGTGGAGCGGGAAAGTCCAAACTGCACATCCATATCGGCCTCTCGGATGCTCGCTCCGGGGACCGGATCGGCTACTTCAACGGCTATGGCACCGGAACCGGCATTTGGTCGATATCGGGAGGCGGCGTTCAACGCATGGCGCGGGACGACCTCGAGGAGAACTACGCCAAGCTCGGGGAGTATCTGGCGTATGCCGCGAAGTGACCCAGGGGACGGGAGGGAAGGACGTTGACCGGCAAGCGCAGGAGGAAGCGAGCGAGTCCGTGGACATGGGCTGTGAGAGTGCTTTTCGTCCTACTGGCGATCGCGGCGTTGTATGTCGGAGTTCTCGTCTACCCGGCTCCAGCCTTTGCCCACCACCATCGGATCGGCGCGTTCCGCGTCCACTCCGATCGAGTGCTCTCAGTCGATGCCGAGGAGCTCGTCGCGGAGGTCGCGAGGCGACTGGCTGCCATGGAGCACGAGTCCAGGGACAAGACCTACAACGTCTACCTGTGCCACAGCCTGCGCCGCTACAGCTTCTTTGCCAAACTGACCCGCCGTACGCCGTCGTCACAGGCCATTCTGCTCTCCGCCCCGGGCAACATCTTCGTTTCCATGCAGCGCCTCACTCAGCTCGCCGCCCAAGAGGGCGACCTGTTCGCGCATTCGCGTCTGGAGGGTAATCTGGCCTTCGCCATCGCCCACGAGATCGCACACTTCCTCGTCTTCGACGGCCTCGGGCTGGACGCGAGCCGCTCACTACCAACCTGGAAAAGCGAAGGCTGGGCCGACTACCAGGCCAGCCTCGCGGGAATCCGTAGCGATCCCGACTACGACCTGGCGCAACGGATCGACCTGTTGGACGACCCGGACCACTGGCAGAATCCACAGCTCAGAGACCGCCGTTTCTACGCATGGCAGCTCATGGTCGAGTATCTCGCCGAGGTGCGAAGCTACCCTTTCGAAGACCTCAGCCGACCCCACGTCACAGCGACCGAGACGTGGTCGCAGATGCGTGCCTGGCGTCGAGACATTCAACCGTCTCGAGAAGAAGAGGGTGGTGCGTGACGGGAGTAGGGTCAGTGTCCGGAGGCGGCTTTCAACGCATCGCGCGGGACGACCTCGAGGAGAGCCACACCACGCTGGGTGAGTATGTGGTCCAAGCCGCAGGCTTGCCCGAAGGATAGGAGAAAGGAATGTCTCGAAGACCGCGAATCGTTGTCCTCGTCGGCCTGCTCGTTCTTTCGGCGCTCGCGCCCCCCTCAGCGCTCGAGGCGGCCGGCGAGGATTGGCCGAGATACGAGACTCCGGAGGAGGCCGGCTTCTCGTCTGCAAGACTGGCCGAAGCCGAGTCCTACTGGCGGGGCCTGGAAGCCGCTTCGGTGGCGTCGTTCTTTCTCGTCTATAAGGGTAGGGTCCTGGCGGCCTACGGCAGTGAGAGCTACAACTACTGGTGTCACTCGGTCCGCAAGAGCTTGCTTAGCACTCTCTACGGGATTCATGTCGAGAAGGAAAACATCGACCTCGAGAGCACGATCGAAGAGCTCGGGATCGACGACGACCCGCCCCTCACTCGAGAAGAGAGGCGGGCCACGGTTTCCGACCTGATCAAGGCGCGGTCGGGCGTCTACCATGAGGCCGCGTGCGAAACTCAGGGGATGAGGGACGAGCGGCCCGAGCGCGGCTCGCATGCCGCGGGAACCTTCTGGTACTACAACAACTGGGACTTCAACGCCCTGGGGACGATCTTCCGCCAGCAGACCGGCCGGGACATCTTCAAGGAGTTCAAGAGAAGGATTGCCCGCCGGGTCGGCATGCAGGACTTCCGGGTCTCCCGTTGCGAGTACTTCGAACAGCGGCAGTTCTCGATTCACCCCTGCTACACGTTCAGGATGTCGGCCCGCGACCGGGCGCGTTTCGGGCAGCTCATCCTCCAGCGTGGACGCTGGGCAAACCGGCAGATCATTCCCGAAGCGTGGATCGACGAGAGCACCCGAGCTCATTCCGAGACCGGCCTT
>JAAENP010000512.1 GCA_024224155.1 bacterium | reverse complement strand
TCCACCGTACAGGCGGTGAAACGCACGTCCAGCTCCTGGCCCACGAGCTGGTAGGGCACGCTGTAGAAGTGCTCGTCGACCTCGAGGTGGTAGTCCGGTCCCACGCGGCCCTTGGCCCAGTCCGCGTACTCGAAGCTCGCCGCTGGCAAGGGCTTCAAAGCGGGGCGGTCCAGGGCCTCGAATTGCGAGCGGCGGCTGCCGCGTAGCTTGCGGAACGGTCTGTTGTTGAGTCGCTCCAGCAGACCGCGGATTGCCGTGTTCAGCTCGCTCAAAGAGAAGAATTGACGGTGGCGAAGGCACGCCAGGATCCAACGCTCGACGATTTGAACCCCGACCTCCACCTTCGCTTTATCCTTCGGCTTGCGCACACGCGCCGGGAGCACCGCTGTGGAGTAGTGGGTCGCCAGATCCTGGTAGGTCCGGTTCACATCCGGCTCGTAACGGCAGGGCTTGTCCACCGCCGACTTCAGGTTGTCGGGGATTACCAGCTCCGACACGCCGCCGAGGAACTCGAAGGTGCGTACGTGCGAGCCGATCCAGTCGGGCAGTTTCTGGCTGCGCGTGGCCTCGGCATAGGTGTAGTTACTCGCGCCCAGCACCGCGACGAAGATCTCGGCCTGGTGGGTTTCGCCGGTGGCCGGGTCGGTGATCGGCACCGTCTGCCCGCAGTAGTCCACGAACAGCTTCTCGCCGGCCTTGTGCTGCTGGCGCATGCTCAGGTCCAGCCGGCCGCGCCACTGCCCGTACAGCTCGCAGAAACGGCTGTACTGGTAGCCGTCCTCGCCGTACTCGGCCTTGTACTCGTCCCACAACAGCTGCAGCGTCACTCCGGGCTTCTTGTGCTCGACATAGATCTCGCTCCAGTCCGGCAGCGGTCGCTGCGGCGGCCACGCCGTGGCCGGGAACAAGTGGCGCTCCAGGCTCACCTCGTCCATCGCCTCCACCTGCGCCCAGTCCAGCCCGGCCTCCTCGGCTCGAGTGCGGTACTCCACTACGGTCGCGTGGCTCCTCTGGCAGGCGCGCGCGGTCTTGCGAACCCCAAATCTCAAGTGCCACAGCAGTCTGAGAATCTCTCGCGTCTTTCGCATCGGTAGTCTCCTCGCTGGCATCGTAACCTCCTTGGGAGGTCAGGATACCGGGTCGTGAGGAGGATCTCTGCGGCTCGCTCAAGCCGTTCCAGAGCAAGGCGACCAGCGATTCCGATCCAAGCCGACCGCCCTTCCGACAGGCACCGGCCAAGTGGTCGGCTTCAGCCTGGAATCGGTGGTCGCCTTGCTCTGGAATCGGTGGTCGCCTTCCCTCGGAACAGGTGGTC
>JAAENP010000511.1 GCA_024224155.1 bacterium | reverse complement strand
GCCGGAGAAGCGGACCGCCTTCATCGCCCGTTCGCCCCACGGCACGAGATCCTCGGGAGTCTCATCGCCGTGGAACTGTATGAGATCGAAGCCAACGGTAGTGGCGATCTTCTCCACTTCCGGCTGCGCCTGATTGACGAAGACGCCCACGAGCGAAGTCCTGCCGCGAACCGCCTCGGCGATCTCGCGGCCGCGGACAGCCTCGAGTCGCCGCGGGCTCTTGCTCCAGAAGTTGAGGCCGATGAAGTCGGCGCCGAGATCCACCGCCGCTTCGGCGTCTTCGACACGGGTGATGCCACAGATCTTAATGCGAACGATCTTCATTCCGCGCTCCGGGTGGTGAGTGTACGGCAAACGGTGATCTTTCCGTGCGCCGGCCGGTGCCGTCTGAGTGTTGTCCCGGCGTCGACGGCGGTCGGCAGGCGATTCACCAGGGAACGGCTCGAGCTGCAAGGCCTGCGGGGGTCGGGCTCTCGCCTGCGCGCCGCTGCGCGCAAGCCGCTGGTGGTCTTCGAAAGGACCTTCCGAGCGCTTGCGACGAGCCCCCTGGCCGAATCGCCTGCCGAGCCGCCGTCTTTCTGTTCTTCGAGACGCCGACCTTCGAGTGCCGCAGGAAGAAGCTGTGCGGACATCACGTCGGGCGCCAAGCCGATCTCGACCTGGCCGGCGGAAAGCCGTTTGAGACGATGCGAGCATCCGGCGCAGCGAGTGGAGGGCGAGTCGAGGAGCAGCGATTCTTGCCGAAAACCAGTCGAGAGGGGACAGGAACGAATCGTGTCCTCGATGCCCGCGACGATCCCTCCAAGTGCCCGCCGGATCGCATGAGCCGAGAGGCTTGGCGCTGGCGAGGTCGAGACCGGCCTCTTCACAGCAGCGTCTACTCTCAATCCATCGAGTATCTTCGCACCGGCAATCCGAAGCCTTCCACTCTCGAATCGCTGTCGACGCGCTGAGGCCAGCCGGCTCGGCAGGCACCCGGCCAGGGGGCTCTCCGCAAGCGCGCGGCAGGGCGATTCGTAGGTCACGATCGGTTTGCGCGTAGCGGAGCGCAGCCGAGGGCCCAGCTTCCGCAGGCCTGCTAGCCCGAGGCGTCCCCTGGCCGGAGGCTCTGCCGACCGGCGCCGAAAAGCGCGGACTGAAGGCTGCGGGGCCCCGCCACACGCCGCTAAGCCGAAAGCAACTCGGCCAGTTTCGCGGCCGCGTCGTCCGCGAGCAGCAGCGACTCGCCGATCAGGAAGGCATCGAACCCGGCCTTCGCGAGCCGGGCGACGTCCGAACCCGAGCCGATGCCGCTCTCGGCTACTTTG
>JAAENP010000510.1 GCA_024224155.1 bacterium | reverse complement strand
GATTCGCCCGGAGCCTTGCCCTGGGCGCGCAGTACCTGGGCCATGTAGGGGTCGGAGGCGTCGGACACGACCTCGAGGCTCGACATCACGCCGACGCGCTGTTTGGTCGGCCAGACCATCGACTGGATGCGCTTCGAGATCTCGTACTCGATGGTCTCCTGTTGGTTCGGCCACAGGAAGTCGATGACGTCGCGGCTGCCGGTCTGGGTCTGGAACACCAGGCCGAAGAAGAAGAGGTCGCCGTGCTGGTTGATCGGCTTGCCGTCGAGGCCGTAGTCGGCGGCGTCCTGGGCCTCGTCGGTGTCGGGCATCGGGTCGATGAAGCTGACTTTGAGCTTGCCCTCGGCCGCGATCTCGTACTCCCCCAGCAGCGCCCGGATGTACTTCTCGTAGGTGATGAAGTCCTTGATGAACTTGGGCAGCGACTTGCCGGCGGTCTCGGAGAAGTAGAGCTTGATCTCGAGCGGCTTGACCCCCTCTTCCTGCAGGCGGGCGAGGATCGCCTCGGTGCCGTCGGTCAGGGAGTAGAGGTTGTCGGAGGTGAAGTCGGCGCGCAGGTTCTCGCTCCAGCGGGTGAGCACGTGGATGCCGAAGACGGCGACCAGCGCCACCAGCGCCAGGGTGGTGACGCGGCTGTTCAGGATCTTCTGGAAGTCCATACTCGATTCCTCCTCAAGAAGCCTTGGTGCGGTCCAGGGCGACCATGCCGCAGACCAGCCAGCCGACGGTGAACAAGATGAAGAACGCCAGCGTGCCGAATTCGATCAGCCCGCGGGTGAGCGTGTCGAAGTGGTCGGCGACCGACAGCGACAGCATTACCTGCTCGGCGTAGCCGCCGAGAGCGCCGCCGACGGTCTCGAGCGACTGCGGCAGGCCGACGATCAGGAACGTCACCGTCGCTGCGGTGCCGAGGATGAAGGCCACCACCTGGTTCTTGGT
>JAAENP010000509.1 GCA_024224155.1 bacterium | reverse complement strand
GAATACCACGGCCACCGGAGTCGAAGAGACTCCGGCGCCGATTCGGCAGGCAGCGGGCCAAGGAACGCTACGGGCTGAGAGCCGGCCTTGCCCTCGCCGCCGCTCAGCCTTTCGGCTCACGCGATCCGGTGGGCTCTCGGAAGGGTCGTCTCGGGCGATTTGCGCGTCTCCTCGCTACCTTCGGCGCGAAGAGGAACCGTTTTGCCGAGTGCTCCGCTGCGGTGCGGGCAAATCGCTTGCCCTCGCCTCCCCCTCCGCTCGCCACGCCGGATCCTCGCATCGCCTCAAACGGCTTTGCGCTCGGCAAGGGCGAGACCGGCTTCTTCGTCGAGTCACTCCGCACCGGCTGAGGACAAGCCGATTCGGCAGGGAGCCGGCCAGGGGGCTCGCCGCAAGCGCACGCAAGATCGAATCGGAGGCTTCGGTCGGTTTGCGCGCAGCGGCGCGCAGCCGAGGGCCTGACGCCAGCAGGCCGAGAAGCCCGAGGCGTCCCTTGGCCGGGGGCTCTGCCGATCGGCGCCTGGGTGCGAACCCTGAATACTGCGATCGTTGCGGCTCGAGCCATTCTCGACCTCGGCCGACACGAACAGTGGCGCCGCGCCGTGCTAGGATTTTCACGGTCGGGCTCGCCCCGGAAACCCCTCTTACATGAAGAAAGCGTTCTGGAAAGGTCGTCGGGTCTTCCTGACCGGCCACACCGGCTTCAAAGGAGCCTGGCTGGCTCTCTGGCTTCAAGATCTCGGCGCCGAAGTGGCCGGTTACGCCCTCGACCCGCCCTCGGACCCGAGCCTCTTCGACATGGCCGACGTCGGCAAGAATATGGTCTCGACCCACGGCGACATCCGGGACCTCGAAAGGCTCCAGGAGGCCATGGCCGACCGGCAGCCCGAGGTGGTCCTGCACCTGGCGGCGCAGTCACTGGTTCGGGAGGGCTACGCCGACCCGATCACGACTTACTCCACCAATGTCGTCGGCACGGCGCACGTCCTCGAAGCCTGCCGGACTGTCGCAAGCGTGCGGGTCATCGTGTCGGTCACCAGCGACAAGTGCTACAGCAATCAGGAGTCGGGCGAGGCCTTCCGGGAAGGCGATCCACTGGGCGGCAAGGACCCCTACTCGAGCAGCAAGGCGTGCGCTGAACACGTGACGGAAGCCTACCGGCGCTCCTACTTCGAAGGCCCGGAACGGACCGTGGGTGTCGTCAGCGCGCGCGCCGGCAACGTCATCGGCGGCGGCGACTGGGCCCGCGACCGCCTGGTACCGGATCTGATCCGCGGTTTCCTGGGCCGCAAGCCCATTCTGATCCGAAGACCCAAGGCGATCCGCCCCTGGCAGCACGTGCTCGAGCCCTTGTGTGGATACCTAGAGCTCGCCGAAACGGCGTGGTACAGACCCACCGAAACCAACGGCGCCTGGAATTTCGGGCCCGATGCCGTCGACGAACGGCCCGTGGAGTGGCTGGCGGATCGCCTGGTCGACGGCTGGGGCGACGATGCCGCCTGGCGTCGCGACTCGGCCGATCATCCCGCCGAAGCCGCGTTTCTCAAGCTCGACTCTTCGAAGGCCCGAGAACGGCTCGGATGGAGCCCCCGCCTACCGCTCGGGCAGGCTCTCGACTGGGTGGTGAACTGGCATCGCTCGACACACCGGGGCGCGGACGCCGGTGAGATCACTCGCGAGCAGATCGCCGCCTACGAAGAACTCCTCGCAACGGATGGTTGAGTCCCGTGTCTGAGCACAAGTGCCGGTTCTGCGGCACCGGCCTCGAGCGCACCTTCGCCGATCTCGGCGAGTCGCCGCTCGCCAACAGCTTCGTCAAGCCGAGCGATCGCGACCAGCCGGAGGCCGTCTTTCCTCTTCGCGTCCTAATCTGCTCCGACTGCTTGCTCGTTCAGCTGCCGGAGTTCGAGACCCCGGAGAACATCTTCAGCGATTACGCCTATTTCTCCTCGTTCTCCGACACCTGGCTGGACCACGCGCGCCGCTACGTCGAGGAGATGACCGCAAGGTTCGGTCTCTCTGAAGACAGCCAGATCGTCGAGGTCGCCTCGAACGACGGCTACCTGCTGCGCTTCTTCAAGGAGCGGGGTATTCCGGTTCTGGGAGTCGAGCCGGCGGCCAACGTCGCCCAGGCCGCGATCGCCGACGGCATCCCGACCGAGATTCGCTTCTTCGGCGAGACCGCGGCTCGCGAGCTCGCCAAGGAAGGCTACGAGGCCGACCTGCTGCTGGGCAACAACGTCCTGGCCCATGTACCGGATCTCAACGATTTCGTACACGGGCTCGAGGCCCTGCTCAAGCCGGACGGGGTCATCACCATGGAGTTTCCGCATGTCATGCGGCTCATGGAGCACAACCAGTTCGACACGATCTATCACGAGCACTTCTCCTACCTTTCGTTGGCCACGGTACGGAGAGTCTTCGCCGCGCACGGTCTGAGAATCTTCGACGTCCAGGAGCTGTCGACCCACGGCGGGTCGCTGCGGATCTTCGCGGCGCATGAGACAGGCCAGAAGCATCCCGACGAACCGTCGGTCCAAGCTCTCCTGGAGACCGAGGCTGCTCGCGGAATGAACCGGATCGAGACCTACCTTGGCTTCGATCAGCAGGCCGTCTCGACCCGGAAAAGGCTTCTCGAATTTCTTGACAGTTTGAAAGCGAAGGACGCTTCGATCGCGGCCTACGGAGCGCCCGCCAAGGGCAACACGCTGCTGAACTACTGCGGCATCGGATCCGAGGTCATCGACTACACGGTCGATCGCAACCCACACAAGCAGGGCAAGCTGCTCCCGGGCAGCCGGATCCCGGTCTACTCTCCCGAGAAGCTCCGCGAGACCCGACCTGACTACGTCTTCATCTTGCCGTGGAACCTGCGTGACGAAATCAGCAGTGAGTGGGCCGAGATCGCCGACTGGGGCGGGCGCTTCTTCGTCGCGATTCCGGAAGTCGAGGTTCTCTAGGAGTCGACCGCCATCGGCGCAGCGCTTCGCCGGTCTCGACCTTGCCGACGCCCGAGCCTTTCGGCTTGCGCGATCCGGCGGGCTCCTGGAGGGATCGGCTCGGGCGATTTGCGCGTCTCCTCGCTGCCGTCTGCTAGAAGGGACCTCTTTGCCGAGCGCTCCGCTGCGGTGCGGGCAAATCGCTGCTCCTCGCCTCACCTCCACTCTCCACGCCGGATCCTCGCACCGCCTCAAACGGCTCCGCGCCGGCAAGGTCGATGCCGGCTCTTCGCATCGGGACCAGAACACGCAGAGAAGAAGCCGACTCGGCAGGCAGCCGGCCAGGGGGCTCGCCGCAAGCGCTCCCACAAAGGAGTCGGAGGCTTCAGTCGGTCTGCGCGTAGCGGCGCGCAGCCGAGGGCCTGACCTGGGTAGGCTGAGAAGCCCGAGGCGGCCCCTGGACGACTGACCTGCCGAGCGGCGCCGAAGCGCCCACATGGACGCTGCAAGGCTTTTCACCCGAGCTGGCTCTTGGAGGATCGCCCACCGACCGCCGCCGACGCACGCATCGAGCCCGACTCAGGTCGTGCGGGCGCTGGTGCGGCGCGTGACCTTCTGCGCCGCTACACTCACGATGCGCGTGTCCTCTGGCACGTCCTCGGTGACCGTCGTGTTGAGCCCGATCACCACGCGATCGCCCACCGTGATCCCGCCGATCAGCGCCGCACCGGCTCCAATGTAGACGTCGTCGCCGACTTGCGGCATCTCCTCCAGACGTCCCACGTCCGGCGCTCCGAGCGTGACCTGGTGGAGCAGAATCGCCCGCGCGCCGATTCTCGTGTGGCTCCCGATTACCAACCCGGTGCCGTGGCTGATGATCAAGCCCGGCCCGATCTCGGCGCCCGGCGCGATGTCGATACCGGTCACGAACAGACCCAAGCGGGCGAACAGCGGCCCCAGAATCGGGATCCCATTGCGTTTGAACCAGCTCGCGATTCGGTGGGCCACCACTCCCTGGTAGCCATTGTCGAAAAGCAGAGCCTCGATGACGTACCAGGGAAACACCCCCTTGCGGTTGAGCTTGAGGCGGCGCGTGTCCTCGGCGAGATTGGCGAACATTCGATTCTCGATTCCCGACTCGTCATCCTACTGGGCGCGGGGCGGGTCCGCGAGCGTCGCGGACCCTGCCGCCAGGGCTCCGCGCGCCCTTGCCAACGGGCTGCGGCGCTTGCGAAACCAGCGCTCCATCAGCGCGGGGACGAGCGCGCCCACCGTGGTGAGAAAGAACAGCACTCTGCGCCCGAGCGCGGCGTGGCGACGGATCAGAAAGGCCGCCGAGCGGCCTGCTTCGACAGCCCGGGCCGGCCGATCGGGCGCCCAGCGCACGGCCAACCGCCAGGCAGCGGCGCGGTGGCAATAGAAAGACTCGAATCCCGCTTCGCGCGCCCGCAGGCACCAGTCGGCGTCTTCGAAATGGCGTAGCTGAGGGTCGAACAATCCGACTCTCCAAACCGCTTCGAGATTGATGAGCATGGCCGCGCTGGTAACGCAGTCGACCTGGCGATCGACGTCGTACTGTCCCCTGTCGATCGCGTCATAGCCGCGCCATTTCACCGGAACGCGGCCGACGCGCAACAGGCCACCGGCCGATAGCAGCCGCTCGCGATCCCAGAATAGGTGGATCTTCGGGCCCACCGCCGCGGCTCGGGGCTCGGATTCAGCCTTTTTGACCAGCTCACGAAGCATCGAAGGTTCCGGCTCGACATCGTTGTGCATGAGCAGCGCGTACTTCCAATCGCCGTTGAGAACCCAGCGCAATCCGACATTGAAACCGCCGGCCACTCCGAGGTTCACCTCGCTCCTCAACACTTCGGCATCGGGAAACTTCTGGCGAATATTCGACCTGGTGGAATCGCTCGAGCCGTTGTCGACGACCAGGACGTCGACATTCGAGTACTCCAGGGCGCCGATCGACTTGAGCGTTTCCCGCACCAGTTCGAAGCCGTCGTACGTCAAAACGACGATGGCAACTCCGGGTTCTCTCATGAGCTCTGAGTTGTTCTCGGACGTCCGCAAGGAGCGCAAGTTTTGCAGTAAACTCGCTCGACCGCAATGAGCCGGGCTACCCACCTCGCCTTTCTTTCCATGGCGTTGTTCTTGGTGCTGTTCACCGGCTCGGTCGGCAAGCCCGGGCTGCCTCCGACGCTCAAGGCCGACGAGCCCGCCTACCTGCTCATGGCCCAGAGCCTGGTCGAGGACGGAAACCTCCTGGTAGAGCCCCGCGACTTTCCGAGGCTTCTCGACAACTACCCGTTCTTGCCGACCCAGAACCTCATCCTGATGAGCGACGACGGCTGGAACACGATCTATTTCGGCAAGCCATATATCTACCCTCTTTTGACGGCACCGCTGGTCGCTCTGTTCGGCGCCAACGGGCTGGTTTCATTCAACGCGCTCCTCTTCTTGCTCATGCTCTGGTGTGGAGTGCACTATCTGAAGCTATTCAACGACGAGGCTTCCGCGATTCTCTTTGCCTCTGCTTTCTTCGTCCTGAGCCCGGCGTGGGCCTACGTCTTCTGGCTCCAGCCCGAGATTCTCAACATGACCGCGGTGACGGTGGCCTTCTTCTGTGTCCTCGGCAGATTCGAGCGGGGTCGGCTGTCTCGGCTCGCAACTCCGATCTCAGCGGCTGCGCTGGCCATCGGCATCTACAACAAACCGATGCTTCTGGCCTTCGCCCTGCCCTTGACTTACGCCATCTGGCGCCGTCGCAACCTGAAGGCCGTCGGAGTCTGGGCCGCGGCTCTGACGGTCAGCATGCTGACCCTGGCCGGAGGCTCGATGCTCTTGACGGGGCACCCGACCGCCTACCTGGGCGTCGCGCGGGGTGGAATCAAAGTCGAGTATCCGGAGACCGCCGTCGAGGTGATCGAGCAGTTGCCCCAACGGCTGGCCGAGGCCTCCAAGACCGCCAACTCCTGGTCCTGGGTCTTCCGAGCGCCTCCGACGAACTTCCGGGAGATCAGCCAGAGCCTGGGTTACTTCTTCTGGGGTCGTCACACCGGCCTGCTGCTGTACATGCCGTTCGCGGTGATCAGCTTTCTCCTTTTCTTGATCCACCGCCGGCATCGGCCGGAGGGTTGGCTGACCCTACTGGCGCTGACGACGATCGCTCTTTTTTTCATTTGCATAATTCCGCTCAACTGGCACGGCGGCGGCGGTTTTGTCGGCAACCGGTATTTCCTGATGGCGTATCCGGCGTTTCTCTTTCTGGTGACCAAGGTCAAGCCCGCCTGGCTGACGGTACCGGGCGCGGCCGCCGCGGGCTTGTTCCTGGGAACCATCCTGTTCACGCCCTTCGGCGCCCCCGTTCCCCTGCCGACACTCCAGGCCCACACCAGAAACCCCCCATTTCAGAAGTTCCCCTACGATCTTTCGCTGCGCAAGACGCTTCCGGGCTACGGCGTCTTCGCCTACCCCCACCTCGTGCTGACGGGCCGCAAGGACTACTTCATGCCCGACCGCGAGCCCAAGGGAGTTCCACTGGTTCATGCCCGAGTGCCGGTCGAGATCATGGTCTTCAGCGACCGTTTGATCAAGGGTCTGTTCTTCGAGGTGTCGACTTTCCCACCGGACAATCAGATCGAAATCGAGCTCGCCGGGGATCGCGAAACCATCCGTTTCGAGAACGCGAAGCGCGAAGGTGAGCGCTCGCGAGTCTTCGAGGTCCAACCTCGGCTCCCACCGCGGGAGCACTCCGAGCTGGGCGCCCTGTACTACGTATACGAAATGACCGTACGCGTATCGCACGGCGAGCGCCTGCATGACCCGGCAATGCCGTCTCCGATTTTCTTCGCCGGGGCCAAGCTCAACTTCATCGGCAGGCGCGACCAGATCACCAGGCCCGAGCACTACCGAGTCCAGTGGCTGGAGGCGCAAGCGCCCCTCGAGGTTGAAAAGGGGGGCACCTTTCGCCTGCCGGTGCGCCTGCTCAACGCAAGTGAGTCCGCTTTCGCCTCAGAAGGGCCGATTCCGGTTCATATCGCCTATCGTTGGGTTCGCGCCGATGAAACGGGCCCCAAGGCTAGAGCCGTTCGCTCGAGATTCGAAGAACCGCTCGAGCCCGGGGCGGAGCTTGCCACCACCCTGCAGATCGAGGCTCCTGTGGCCGCCGGGGACTACCGGCTGGTGCTGGATTTGGTCAGGGAGAACGTCGGCTGGTTCTCGGACGTCGCCAGCGAAGCCGAGTCGCTGGCAGTTCGCGTTCGCTAGTGGAGCTCTTCCTCGCCGCTGGCGCCAGCGAACGCCGGGGCACGAGAGCCGACGGCCGCTTGCGGTGACTCTCCGCCCGTGCCGGATCAATCGGCTCGTACTCTGCCGACGATGATCTGTTTAATCTCGTCGCTCACGGTGACCGCGAGCCCCTTGTCTTGGCAGTCCCACGAAACGGTGCCCTCGAGCTTGTAGCGCTTCTTCTTCCCGGTGGTCAGGTTCCGGCAGACCGCCTTTGTCGGCTCGATGCGCGAGAGCGAGGCTCCCAACGCTCTGGAGCCGTCGGCCTTGCCGGTCAGGATCAGCCTGACGCGATCGCCCGCCGCGGCGGGCACTCCGGCGGCTTCGCAATCCCACGCGACCTGTCCGTTCAGGCGTACCGTCTTTCTCACCCGCTGCGTGCGATTCCTACAGACGACCTTCTCCGGCTCCACTCCAGAGGCCAAGCCCCCCACCGACTCATCCCGACAAAGTGGTCGCAGCGCGCGCACGGCTCCCCACCCGAACGTGTTGTTGGGGCTCTGGGAGCCGGGCAGATCTCCGCACGTCTGGCTAGCGCTGAGTGGCCGGGCCGAGCCTTTGACGAACTCCTCGATTCTGTCATCGGCCGGCCGCATACAAGTAGCCGCAGAGAGCGTCAACGCCACGAGGCCCGTCACGTGAGGTGCCGCCATGCTGGTGCCGGTGGAGCTTGCGTAGCCTCCGCCGGGAACGCTGGAGCGCACGCCCAGCCCCGGAGCGGCGACATCGGGCTTCGGACGACCGCTACCGTCGACCAGCACCGGCCCGCGGCTGCTGAACCCCGCGATCGTATCGCCCGTACTGATGGCTGCCACCGAAAGCGTTTTGTCGTAAATCGCAGGCGAATAGGCCAGCGTGCCGCACTCCGGGCCCCTGTTGCCCGCGGCAGCCACCACGACGATTCCGGCGGCACGCATGTTGCGCACCACCTTGCGCAGGACGTTGGGCCGGGTGCACCCCTCCGTCGGGGGACACACCCAGGAGTTGTTGATGACGTCGGGGGCCCGAGCGGGATCGGGGTTTCGGCCCTCCAGATCCGTTGGCGCCAGGAACCACTCGAAACACTCTGTGTACGTTGCCGGCGTGCCCACGCCCTGATCCATGTTTCGACACCCGATCCACTGCGCTCCCGGCGCCATCCCGATCCGGTTGCCGTCACCATCGTCCCCCACCATCGTGCCCATGGTGTGGGTGCCGTGGCTGCCGTCGTCACAGGGAGCCACTGTGTCTGCGCCGCAACGGCCGCCGCCACTGTGAATCGCATCGTGCCAGTTATAGTTGTGGTCGGCTGCCTGGCCGTCCCATCCTCTGTAAGCGCCTCGAATCGCCGGATGTTCCCAGTCGTAACCGGTATCTTGCCCGCCGATTACAATGGTCTGGCCCCGGTACCCGTGGCTCCAGAACTCGTCGACCGCTCCGGTATGTGCGATCCCCGGCTCGACAGCCGCAGCCGCAGTCGCGGCGTCGACGGCCAATCCTTCAAAGAGGACCGGCCGCTCCAGCCGGACGCGCGGGTTGCCCTCGACCTCGGCCACGTCGGCGCGCAAGGCAAGCTCCTCCACAAGGCCGATGTCGCCTCGAACCCAGATGACGTTGGCGATCCAAAAGGCCCGATGCTCGACTCCCCGGGCGCGCAAGACAGCCAGTACCGGAGCCTGCACCTGCCGGGCCTTACGCCGCAGGCTCTCGAACACGTAGCGAGTCTTTTCGAGCTTGCTCGGCCGCAAGGCGGCGGCGCTCAGGTCGGCCTCTCCGACCAGGCGCACCAGAAACTGCGCTTCGCCTTCAGAACCCGTGGTCCTCAGCACCCACGGATCCACTTTCGTCTCCCAGTTGGTTCCGGCCACTAGCGGTGGCTGAGCGAGAACCCCGGCAAGAAGCACGATCGCGAAGAGTCGACCACTTCGCATGAAGAGGATCGTACTACGTCGCCTTTGAACGGCTCCGCCATCGAGAACGGCTCCAATGCCCTCACGGAACCCGACTTCCGAGGGTCGGGCTGAGGAACTGAGCGAAGCTGGGCGAGCCCTAGTCCAGATAACCGAGTGCTTTCAACTGCTCGCGGGTCGCGTCGTCCATCTCGCCGACTTCGCCCGAAGAGCCGCTGATCGCGTCGAAAGGAGTTTCATACCAACGGGTGACGAGGGCTAGCATCTCTTCCGCCATCTCCGGCATCTCGTCGACCAGGTTCTCGGTCTCGCCGGGGTCCAGCTCGAGGTCATAGAGCGCGTACCGTTGGCCCAGGGCCCCGGACATGTGGCGCTGAGCGTTGCCCTCCCTGGAGTCCGCGAACTTGAAACGCCGGTTACGAACGATGCGCTGCCACATGTCCTGCCGGCCGTAGCCCGCCTCCGAGAAGGCATATGCCGGGCGTGCCGGATCGAGACGTGAGCCCTCCAGTCTCGGCTTCATGGAGATGCCCTGCATCCAGCGTCGATTGGGCAACTCGACGCCGGCGAACTCGAGGATTGTAGGTGCCAGATCGATCAGTTCCGCGGGATCGGGGTCCACCGCCGGATCGATCACTCCCGGGTAGTGGAAGATCAGAGGAACCCGAAGGCAAGTTTGAAACCCGTAGCGACCATGGTCGAAGTAATACTCGTGCTCCGCTAGAGACTCACCGTGATCCGAAGAGATGATCTTGAGGGTGTTCTGCAGGAGACCCAAATCACCCGCTGTTGCCAGGAGCTTCCCGACCTCAGCATCGGCGTGAACGATCTCGGCGTCGTATCGGGCCACGTAGAACGACAGGTCGTCGCGGCCGTCCAGCACCTGGTTGCGGCCGATGCCGAAGGTGTCGCGTTTCGCGCGCTCTTGATCGACGCGGATTTTCCGGTTGGGCTCGAAGTGCTCGTCGTTCTGGAACAGGTCGCGAAACCCCCCGGGCGGCGAATAGGGGAAGTGTGGATCCAGATAGTGCACCCACAAGAAGTACGGTCGATCGGGCGATATCTCCTCGAGAAGCGACTGGGACAGCGCGGTCACCGCGATCGCACCGGTGGTATCGACTCCGGGCGCCGGCTGTTCCTCGCTCCAGGACTCGACGTATCGATCGAAGCCCTGATCGAAATGAAAATCCTTACCGACGGCCCCGTTGGCGACCACCGCCATCGTCTGGTAGCCGCGGCTCTGAAGCTCCTCGGCCAGCATGTTGAATTCCTCCGGCAGCGGGATTCCGACCTTGCGGACGATGCCGTTGTTCTTCGGATAAGTCGAGGTCATCATCGACGCGAAGGAAGGCCCGGTCTTGGGCCACTGAACCGCCGCCTGATCGAAACGCACACCCTCCGCGGCTAGCCGGTCGAGAACCGGCGAGGTCTTGCGCGGATAGCCGTAACTCGACAGGTGATCGGCACGCAGGGTGTCGATCGTGATCAACAGAATGTTGCTGCGCGTCGGCTCGCGGTCGGCCGAGCAAGCCCCAAGCAGAACCACTGCAGCCAGGGCCGCCAGGACGGCGAGCACGCGAACCGGGGTCGCTTGATGGACGATCGAGTACCTCACGGCAAGACTCATCTTATCGCCGGCGAGCGCCTGGATTTCGACCTCGGGCTGCTAGGGTAGACGCCATGTCAAGGCTCAGCCCCAGCGAACTCCCCGTTGTCATTCTGTGCGGCGGTAAGGGCACCCGCCTGCGCGAAGAAACCGAACTGCGGCCCAAACCGATGGTCGAGATCGGCGGCATGCCGATCCTCTGGCACATCATGAAGATCTACGGCTTTCACGGCGTGGAGCGCTTCGTCCTCTGCCTCGGCTACAAGGGCTGGGTGATCAAGCAGTATTTCCTCCGCTACCACGAGATGATG
>JAAENP010000508.1 GCA_024224155.1 bacterium | reverse complement strand
GACTGTGGAAAGGCGGCCCTATGGAAGCGGTGGAAAGCTGCCCCCCCGCGCCCCCGCCCGCACCTTCCCACCGCTCCCACGGGGCTTGGAAAACGCGCGCCCGCCCCCCGCCCGCGCGTTTCCCACATTCCCACAGCCCCTCCTCCTACTATCTCGATTATGAGAAGAAGAATCCGGAGCAGAAGAAGACGAAGAACCAAACCGGGGTCGTAAGACTTGCCGTCCCCTAAGGTCGTAAGACTTGGCGTCCATTGACATGTTCTGCGCGGACGAGTTCCTTCCAGCATTTCTCTCGGAATGCGCGAGTGTTCTCGAGATGCGTGTCTTCCTCCCAGTCGAGCCTAGAAGCGAGGTCGAGAAGATAGGGCGTTCTTAGAAAGGAACGAAGCCGACTGTCGCGAAGGGGAACGGTGGATGTCAAGGTAGTTGTCGCCTCGAGGTTTCGTTTCGGCGGTAGGTCGCAAGCAAGGCCACGCGCCCCCCCAGGGGGAGAGAGGGGCCGGCCCTCATGAACGCGAAACCGCTGTGGGACGGGCGAGCTTGCCGCCGCAGGGTCCGGACTTCAGGTAAGGCGGTCAACGGTTTGCCTCCGCCTCACGCTGCTTCTGCGAGGCCAGTCTCTCCGGTCTCCTTCTCCGGATTGAGAACGTCCGTCTCGATCGGATCCCAATTGCGAGTCGCACCCGACCAGCGACGAGGGTGACGGCGACGAGCTCGCTCGTAGACGCGCTGGCGCCGCTCGAGGATCTCCGTTTCCCGACGGCTGTGGCGATCCTCCGGCGTCACGAAACGGATCGCACTGTGCCGATGCTCTTCGTTGTACCAGCGCACGAAGCAAGCCACCCAGAGGTGGGCCGCCTCCAGCGAGGCGAAGGGGCCCGACGGGTACTCGGGCCGGTACTTCAGGGTCCGAAACATCGCCTCTGAGTAGGGGTTGTCGTCGCTGACTCGCGGCCGGCTGAAGGAAGCGACGACGCCCAGGCGCTTCAGCGTCGCCAGCATGGTGGAGCCCTTCATCGGGCCGCCGTTGTCGGAGTGCAGCACGATGCCGTCGGGATCCAGATGGTGGCGCTGGCAGGTCTGCTCGAAGAGCTCCGCGGCCAGGTCCATCGACTCCTCGCGGAAGACCCGAGCGCCCATGATCTTGCGACTCCAGACGTCCAGAATCAGGTAGAGATAGAAGAAGCTTCCGCGCACCGGCGTGCGCAGGTAGGTGATGTCCCAGGACCAGACCTGGTTGGGGCCCGTGGCGAGGTGCTCCTGGGTCCGCCAGACGACGGCCGGCCGCGAGGGCTCTCGGTGAGCCAACAGCGCCTCCTCGCGCAGGATGCGGTACATGGTCGCTTCCGAGGCGATGTAGCTGCCTTCGTCGGCCAGCCGCGGGACGATCTGGTTCGGCGACAGGTCGCGGTACTGCGGCGAGCTGAGGACCTCGAGCACCTCCTGGCGCTCGGCCGCCGACAGCTTGTTGGGCGGCTCGCTGTGCGGGCCACAACGGCGATCGCCGCCGCCGCCTTGCTTGCGCCAACGCTGGATCGCCCTCACCGAGAGGCCGATCGTCTCGCAGGCGAGCTTGAGCCGCGCGCCAGCACGCACCGCTTCGTCCAGCAGACCGAGAATCATCTGCCGCTCCTCCGCGTCGTGGG
>JAAENP010000507.1 GCA_024224155.1 bacterium | reverse complement strand
GACTCTACTAGAGCTTTGGGGAATTTCACCAACCTATCGCCGTCATCTACATCCGCGCCCACATCCCTCAAGATTTTTCGACCCAGAGGTGTCTCGACCCGGACACCCGTATTCTCAAGGAGATTAAGCGATTCCTCATGCACCCGATGACGTTCTTCATCGGATAAGACTCTGTACAAAGTTTTCATTATCCTAGCTCCTCGGTGATTTCGGCGGGAACCTCAGCCGGGAGAGCGCCGCGGACTTGGGCTCCACCCTCCTGGAGCAAGGCTCGGGCCTCGCTGTCTTCGACACGAATTCCGACATCGTTCAAGACTTCGATCGCCTGGTCGATAATGCGATCGATCGCCTCGTTAGCGAAGAGCTCCAGTCTCGGCCGCAACGTGTCATGCATGATGCGTCTCCTTGTTTCGGGTCCGGCGGTGGTCGCAGTCGAGCAGGCCGCATCGGGCGCAGACCTTCCAGGCCTCTTCGGGCTCTCTCGAAATCGAATCGAAGCGGACGGCGAAGCTCACGGACTTCTGGGGAACCATCATCCCCCTGTCCGTCAGCGAGATGCCGAGCTCGTGGGTCGGCAAGGTCGAAAGCAATTCGCTCTGTCTGCCGACGTTCCAGCTCCCGTAGCCTGGGCTGATCCGGGGTTTGGCGAATCGTCCGTTTGCGAAAGCATGCGAGCAGATCGCTCGGTTGAGGGCATCGGCGGTCGCTTCGGCCGCCGCCGAGCCCAGGGCATCGAGAACCAGGGAATCCAGGGCCCCTCCCTGTTGCCCGCGAAGCAGTGCTTCGTCCTCGAGCTCGACTCCGATGGTGCAGGCCGCGAGAGCGACTTCGTCCTCAGCTCCGGGAACGCCGAGGCTCTCGGCCCGATCGGCCTGGACGATGACGAATCCACCTCGGGGATGCAGCAGCTCGAGGCCCTGCTGCCAGAGACGCTCGATCCTCGGTGCCAGGTGAGCCCTGGGTTCGGCGCCGCGGCGGTAGCCCAGTCGCCTCGTCACTTCGTCCGGATCGACCGCGATCTCGAGATCTCGAAAGATCATCTTTGGGATGAGATCTCGAGGGCTAGCCGGGTAGCCTGGAGGTGAGGGGGCTCGGTACCGCAACAACCGCCTACCAGGCGCGCTCCCTGCTCGACAAGGCGAGCGAGCCCGGCCGCGAAGTCGGAAGGCTGGGTATCGTAGTGCACTCCCGCGGTTCTCACGATGGGCTCGCCGGCATTGGGCTGCGCCACGATCGGGACCTCGACGCTCTGCACAGCCTGCGCGACGAG
>JAAENP010000506.1 GCA_024224155.1 bacterium | reverse complement strand
TCTCTACGATTTTTCGGACGGGGCTGGCATCAGCGTCAGTGATCTGGCAGCCGGGACCCCGGTCGACCTCGCGATTGAAGACCCGGATCGGGTCTCGTGGAGCGGCGGCGGCTTGAACCTCGAGCAGGCGACGCGGGTCTCCAACACGGTCGATGCGGTCAAGGTGTTCGACTCCTGCAGTTCCAGCAACGAGCTGACCGTCGAGGCCTGGATCACACCGGGTGCGCTCTCGCAGGGGGGGCCGGCACGCATCGTCAGCCTCTCGAACGATCCGTACAACCGTAATTTCAGCCTTCTCCAAGATGGCGATCGATACCAGTTCAGGCTGCGAACGACCACCAATGGAAGCAACGGGACGAGGGTGCGGCTCTATAGCGCCAGGTCGAGCGTCGAGGCGACTCTGCAGCAGCTGGTCGTCACCCGCGACGCTTTCGGCAGCGCCTCGTTCTATCTGGACGGCGTTCTGGTCGACAGCGAGACGATAGACGGCAGCTTTGACAACTGGAATGCGAACTACGGCCTAGCCCTCGGCAATGAGTTCAGCACCGGCAGCACGACAACCAGCCGGGACTGGGTGGGCAGATACAGCTTGGTTGCGGTCTATTGCGAGGCCCTTTCGGCGGAGCAGGTGGAGCTCGAGTATCAGGCGGGCCCGGAGGTGGTGGATCCCTACGCGAGCGAAGGTGTCTGGTATGTCGCCGACGGCTTCGAAGCGGTTTCATTCTCGAACAACGACGGCTCACGACGCTGGAAGGGTGACTGGAAGGAGATCGGCGAGCTTGATGGCGCAGGCGCGGGCGACGTGTACGTTTCGGCGTACTCCGCCGGCCAGGGCCTGCGGATCGCCGGCGCCGACAAGGGCCTGCGCCGACGCGTCAATCTCGAGAGCGTAGGCTACGCCTTCCTGGTCTTCGACTACCAACTGGACAACTTGGACGGGGCGACCGACGGGCTTTCGGTCCAGGTCTCCGGTGATGGTGGCGACACCTGGATCGAGGCCCACAATCTCGTGGGCACCCAATTTCTGGACACCAGCTTCTTTATCTACGACATCTCGAGCTACGCCAACCACAACACCGAGATCCGGTTCGTCACGTCTTCCGAGTTCGGATTTGGAGCGTCGGTCGTGCTCGACGGAGTGGAGGTCTGGGGCATCCACACGCACGAGTCCGCCAATGAAGCCGCCCTGGATGCCGCGCCCTACAGCGATTTTCCGGCCTTGGTGAGTGCCGATCGCTTGCACGAGCAGGGAGTCCTCGGGGCGGGGGTCAGCATCGCGGTCGTCGATACCGGGCTCTGGTCTTGGAAGACGCTCGTCGAGGATTCGAGCGGCAAATCGCGTCTCGGCGTCCGCTACGACGCGATACGAGATCAGACCCATTTCGGTGGTGATGGCCACGGTCACGGGTCGCATGTCGCGAGCGTGGCGTTGGATAGCCAATCGGTGGGTGGCCGCTTCAACGGCATCGCGCCCGATGCCGGCTTCGTGGCGATCAAGGCATTCGACGACAGCGGGCGCGGCTCTTACGCCAACGTCATCCGCGGTCTCGACTGGATCTTGAAGAAGAAGGACATCTACAACATCGGGGTCGTGAACATGTCTTTCAGTGCCGAGCCCAGCTCGTACTACTGGGACGATCCGCTGAACCAGGCGGTAATGGCTCTGTGGAAAGCCGGAGTCGTCGTGGTCGCCTCGGCGGGCAACCGTGGCCCTGGCGCGATGACCATCGGTGTGCCGGGCAACGTGCCCTACGTCATCACCGTGGGCGCGATGTCCGACGGCGCGACCATCGACAATGACACGGACGACTTCCTGGCGACCTTCTCATCGACCGGGCCGACCGTAGAGGGCTTCGTAAAGCCCGAGGTGATAGCTCCCGGTGGGCACATGCTGGGCGTCGTCGACGTCAACAGCCTGCTACCCAGTCAGCATCCCGAGTGGGTCTTCGGCAACTACTTCTATATGTCGGGCACGTCTCAAGCCGCGGCCGTTGTCAGTGGCGCGGTGGCCCTGCTGCTCGAAACCGATCCGACGGCGACGCCGGACGAGATCAAGTGCCGTCTGATGAGCTCGGGACGCCCGGCGATAAAGGTTGACGGCACGCTCGCCTACAGCGTGTTCCAGCAGGGAGCCGGGCTGATCGACGTCTGGAACTCGGTGCACAGTGTGGCTTCCGACTGCGCGAACGGGGGGCTCGATGTCGAGGCCGATCTCGCTGGTCGAGCGCACTTCGGGGGGCGAGCTATCCGCAATGCCGACGGCAGTTACTCTCTGATGGGTCTCGAAGGAGACGGCTTCCTCTGGAACGACGGCGGCTTTCTCTGGAACGATGGCGGCTTTCTCTGGAACGATGGCTTCCTCTGGAACGACGGTGGTTTCCTTTGGAACGACGGCGGCTTCCTGTGGAACGATGGCTTCCTGTGGAACGACGGCGTGATCTCGGGTGAGGGTATGAGCTGGGACGACGGCCGGGTCTGGGCCGACGGCTTCCTGTGGAATGACGGCTTCCTGTGGAACGACGGCTTCCTGTGGAATGACCACCTGACCGAGAGCATCCGGATCAACTCCTGGGTCGAGCAGGAGTAGTCGAGCTCCCGTGATGAAAGGCGAGTCCTATTGGGCGGTTCCTGACTGAGACGCCGGACCGCCCATTCCCGAGCCCGCCTATCGCCCGCAGATCTATCGAAAGGTGTAGAGGGTCAGAATCAAAGCGTTCGAGCCGCTCGGAGGCCCGCTCCTACCGCCCGTAGAGCGCCTTCCACTCCTCCTCGAACTCGTGGCCCTCGATCCAGCGCGGTTGGTCGTCGGCGTTCGCGGCGCGGGTCGCGGTCTCGAAGAGGATCCTCATGTCTCGGGTGATTCCCTCGAGATCCCACTCGGGGAGGATCTCGTCCGTGACCTGGTGGTAGTTGGCTAGCCGCAACTCGTCTGGATCGAAGCCGGGTGGTGTCACGAAGTCCTTGCCCCGCTGCAGGTAGAGCGCTGGGATTCCCGCCTTGGCGAAGTTGACCTGGTCCGAGCGATAGAAACTCCCGGCATTTGGGTTGGGGTCGCCCACGGCCTGGGCGCCGTGCTCCGCCGCTATCTCGCCAAAAGCCGCGCCCAGGCTACTCATCTCGAGGCCGATCGCGCCGACGTCGTGGGTGAGGCCGAAGCACTGAGGGGAGTCGATGTTGAAGTTGGCGACCATCTGGTTGAGCGGCACAGGAGGGCTCTTCACGAAGGCGCTGCTGCCGAGAAGTCCGCCCTCCTCCGCCGTGGTGGCGACGAAGATGGATGAGCGCCGCAGGGGCGCCGCCGCTGTTGCGTCGGCCGCGGCGAGCATGGCCGAGACACCCAGCGCGTTGTCCAGTGCTCCGTTGAAGATCTTGTCGTCGCCCTCGGCATCGGAATTCATGCCCAGATGGTCGTAGTGGGCCGTGTACACGAGGTATTGGTCGGCGAGATCCGGGTCATTCCCCCGCACGACGCCGACTACGTTGGCGTCCTCGACCCGCTCGATCGCCGTCTCGACATGCGCGGTGAGCCGGTAGTCGGTGTCGACCGGGTGGAAGTCGCGCCGGTTGGCCATCTCGAAAAGGCCCGGCAGCGTCGTGTCCATCGACGCAGCCACGCGCGAGCTCATGTCTTCATCCAACCAGCCCAGAAGATCGAGGTTGTAGGTGCGTTGCCAGATCCTGCGTGATCCGGTGTTGCCGATCACGCTGAACTGATAGCTGGCGGACTCCAGGGTGTGGACCACGATGGCGCCCGCCGCGCCGAGTTTGTCCGCCTGTTCGAACTTGTAGGTCCAGCGACCGTAGTAGGTGCGCGCATCGCCTCCGAAGAGCTCTTCTCCGTTCTCTTCTACACGCGGGTCATTGTTGAGGAATAGAAGGACCTTCCCCTCCACGTCCTCGCCCTTAAAGTCGTCCCAGTCGTGCTCCGGCGCCTGGACTCCGTAGCCGACGAAGACGATCGGCACGTCCGCGAGCTCGACGGCCGGCCTTTCCGCCGTTGACCAGAAGGTGAAATTGACGTCGTTTTCGAGCGGCAGGGCGCCGTCGGGGCCGGTGATGGTGAAAGAGGACTTCTCGACGTCCTTCTTCAAGCCGACCAACTCGACAGGGAGAAGATAGCTGTCGCCCATGGGTTCGAGTCCGAGTTGCTCGAAGCGGCTGGCGATGTAGTCGGCAGCGCGCTTTGCACCGGGTGTGCCGGCAGCGCGCCCTTCCATGCTGTCGGCGGACAGCGCCTCGACGTCGGCGAGGATGCCGCCCGCCGTGATCCGGTCAGCCGGCCTTTCGACACCGGCGGCGCTATCGGAGCTGTCCGTGCCGGGGGCGCATGCAATTGCGCAGAGTAGGAGTGCGCTCAGAGTCCTTTTCTGCATGGTCTGAAACCTCGTGATTTGTTGATCCCCAGCGCCGTAATTGCCAGTTCCCGTTTCAGTACGTTCGAACCTGTTCGTGAGCTCGGCGGGCGGCTTCGGACCGGCCGGTCTCTTCATAGAGACGCTCGAGAAGTGCCCAGGTAAAGCGCGGGCTCCAGGACTCGGGGTCGTCAAGCCGGCTATGGTGCTCGACCAATTCGAGCAACTCATGCTCGGCCACTTCATAGTTCTGTAAGTCCAGGTGACAGAAGGCGGCCTGCTGCCGGGCGTCGAGGTGCTCGTGACTGTCTTCTCCCCGGACGGACTTCCACATCTCGGCAGAGAGCCGGTAGTACTCGAGCGCCTCGTCCGTAGCGTCGGCGCGGCGACGGAGCTCAGCCAGGTGGTCGAGCGTGATCGCGAGCAGCAGGTTGCGGTCCGAAGCCGCCTGATGGCTTTCGACTGCCATGAGCGCCCAGCGCGAGGCTTCTTCGAGGTCGTCGAGTGCCGAGTAGTCCAGAGCCAGTGCGCGGGCCGTGGCGCCGATCCTTCGGTCCGAGATCTGCAGGTGCTTTTGATAGATTGCAATCGCCCGCTCGCGAAGCGGGATTTCCTGACGCGGTTTTGCGGTGTAGAGATCGGCCAGCCGTTCGAGGGTGTCGGCCACCACCAGAGACTCCGGGCCGTAAACGGTTTCGCGCTGAGCCAGCCCCTCCTGCACCAGACGAATCGCCTCGCTCCGCTGGCCCTGTTTCTTGAGCCGGTAGACGTCTTGCCAGTCGATCGGGCACTCGCATTCGTCCACCACCTCGGGCTCGGGCTCCGGCAGGCGACCCAGGGCGACGAGCGTCTTGCGCAGCTCGCGGCGCTGGAACTCGTAGCCGCGGTGGTCGGCACCCACGAGCGCGTCGGTGCGCTCGACCGCGTGCCGGAGATAGGGTTCCGCCTCGGCGTAGCGGCCGCGCGCCGCCAGGAACTTGCCGTACTTGAAGATGGGTCCAGAGCCGATGCCGTTGTTGGCCTCGAGATCGACCAGCGGCCGCAGCAAGGCCTCCGCTTCGTCGTAGCGACCCAGCGCCTCGTACTGCTCGGCGAGCCGGACCTCGTTCTCGTCCCGTTCGGCGGCCTCAACGCCGTCTCGCCGGGCATCGACCTGCAAGCGTTCCTCGAGCACGGCGGCCGCGTCCTCGTGCCGATCGCGCTGTCTGTAGTAGTAGAAAAGCGAGCCAAGTGCGTCCGAGAG
>JAAENP010000505.1 GCA_024224155.1 bacterium | reverse complement strand
CGACGTTGGCATCGGGACAACCAGCCCGGCTGCCACCGTGGACGTCGAGAACAGCGGCGATACGTTCATCAATCTGACCGATTCCTCGGCCGGAGTCTTCTGGAGGTTCCAGCACCAGAGCTCTGACTCGTCGTTTGTGATCACCAAGCAAGGTACGGGCAATGCCGAGCTCAAGGTGACCGACAATGGCGGTTCGGGTCCCTGCATCGAGCTCCGAGACTCGGACGACGCGGGAACGAGCGCGTGCACGATCTTGAACGGTGTCCTAAACTGTGCCACCGGGACTTGCCCTTGAGCTAGCCCGGCGAGAAGACCAGGCAATCATAGGGGGCGGCCACTCGGCTGCCCCTTTTCTTGTTGCGCAACCGGACCTTCCATGGGTTCGACCGGCGACGGCCTCGGCGAATCTCGTAGCCGCGGCGTTGAGGAGGAAGAGCCCCGGCCGAATGGCTCTCGGGCTCTCTCCTCTGGGAGCTGTGTCCCCGGGGGGAGCTTTTGATCACGGACGATCGACGACCAGCAGAGGGTCATCGACCAGCAGCGGACGACGACCGATGCCCAGCGCCGGCTGGTCGGCGACCAGAGGGGGATTCTCTGCGGGGTCACAGCCAGGCCCGAGGCATTGGAGCCACGGGAGTAGCCTGATCGGTGACGGGCCGTTATACTCCGCCCACCCTAGGCAAGAAACGAACGGAGGTTCGGACAATGAAGGGAAGATGTATTACGGGGACGGCCCGGCTCGCACCGCTGGTGTTGCTGTCATTGGTCGTAGTGCTGGCCCTAGGCGCTCGGGCCGCGCCCGGAGCGGACCTGGCGGCGATGGAGGTGCGGGGCGGAGAGATCGCATTCAGGCCTTCGAGCGGCGACGCCTTGGCCCTCACGGTCGTCGGCAACGGCTATCGTTGGCAACAGAGCTTCGCCGTCGGTCAGACGCCCTCGTTCGCTCCGGTGGACCGGGGCGGCTTCATGCTGCCCGACGGCCTCTACACCTGGGAGCTGGTTGAAAACCCGAGGCTCCCGGCCGCGAGCGCGGTCGCCCAGGGCGCGCCCGCAAACGGCAGGGCGACCCACCAGATGCCGGCCCCCGCTGGACGGCGGCAGTCCGGTTCGTTTTCGATACTGAACGGCAGGATGGTGGATTCAAAGCTGGTGGAGCCCGATGCTGCCGCGACGGGCGGTCCTCGCTCCGTTTCCTACACCGAAGCCGAGGCTGCGGCGCAAGCCGCGGACCACTATTACGATGCCGACGATGCCGCCGTGGACGGTAGCGAGTGATCGAATTCCCAGGAGGAGCACAGCGATGAGAATCAAGAAAGCGGCCGTCTACACCGCGATTGCCGTGGCAGGGTTGGCCCTGACCGTGGCGGGCCCTGCATCAGCAGTCATATTCCACAACACCAGCGGCTCGATCATAGGCAGCCTGTGTGTGGGTATCGACTGCCCGAGTGGCCCGAGCTTTGGTTTCGACACGATCCGCTTGCAGGAGAACAACCTGCGGATTCATTTCAACGACACCTCGAGCTCGGCGAGCTTCCCGAAGAACGACTGGCGGATCATCGTCAACGATTCGTCGAACGGCGGGGCCGAGCACTTCACGATCGAGGACTCCACCGCGGGACGCAACGTCTTTCGGATCTTCCAAGGGTCGAGGTCGAACGGGCTCGTGGTCGATGCGACCGGCATCGGTGTCAACACCGGCAACCCGGTGGTCGAGGTCCACGTCGTCGACGGGGACTCCCCGACTCTGCGTCTCGAGCAGGACGGCTCTTCGGGTTTCACGCCCCAGACCTGGGACGTGGCCGGCAACGAGACCAACTTCTTCGTTCGCGACGTTACCGGCGGCTCCAAGCTGCCGTTCAAGATCCTGCCCGGCGCCAACGACAACAGCCTGGTTATCGCTGGCAGCAGCGACGTCGGGGTCGGGACCAACAGTCCGGCCGCCGCTTTCCACGTCAGGCGGACGACGGGCGCGGCCGCCGACCTCATGAGGCTCGCGAACAACCACGACGTTCAGTTCACGCTGAACGACGACTCGGCCGGCTTGTTCTGGAGAATGGCTACCCAGAACAGCGCCGACAAGATCGTGCTTACCCGCAGCGGCACCGGCCACGCCGAGATGGTCTTGGAGAGCAGCGGCGACGTGACGTTCTTCGGGACGGTGGCGGCGAACAACGGCGCCGACACGCTGCCGGACTACGTCTTCGAGCCGGACTACGAGATGCTGACGCTGGCCGAGCTGGAGGAGTTCGTTCGGACCGAGAAGCACCTGCCGAACGTGCCGTCCCAGAGCGACGTCACCCGGGCGGGCAAGCTCAATATGACCGAGATGCAGCTGAGGATTCTGGAGAAAGTCGAGGAGCTGGTTCTGTACACGATCGATCAGCAGAAGGTCATCGACGGCCAGCGTCGGCACATCGAGACGCTCAGCGTCCGTCTCGAGGCCCTGGAGGGGGCTTCGATCGAGTGAGGAAGTGAGGTTGCCGCCTCGATTCGGGCGGCCGGTCGAGCGGGGTAAAACTTATTAGTAATCTCTGGGTCGGATTCCCGGTGGAATTCTCCACTGACTCGGCGATTTCGTCCTGTAACAATCCGCAGCGAGCTTCGATCTTGGTAGTAGGTAAAGACAGCCGATAGCGGCGTTGAAGCTCAAAACCGTTTTTCACTGGAGGGATCAAACATGACTCGCAAACTCTGCCTCGCCCTGGCCCTGATGGCTCTCGTTTTCACCGCCACCGCTAACGCGCAGGGGATTCTGTTCGTGAAGAACGGCGTCGTGGGCGTCAACAAGAGCAATCCGTCGTGGGGACTGGACATCCAGGAGACCGTTGCCTACAAATCCCGTATCGAGGTCACCAACAACAACGGCGCGACGGCCAACCGGACCATGCTCAACCTGGTCAACAACGGCTTTCCCCGCTTCGTCATGACCGACACCAGCGCGGGCGGCGGCCAATGGCTGATGACCGGCGGCGGTACCTTCATCTTCAGTAAGGTCGGCAGCGGCACCAAGGAGATAGAGGTATTCTCCGGCGGCGACGTGATCATCGGCGGTATGCTCACCGAGGGCTCGAGCCGCTCGATCAAGACGGATTTCGAGAGCGTCGACTCTCGAGAGGTTCTCGACCGTCTGTCGGAAATGCCCCTCCAGGAGTGGCGCTACAAGCACGACGCCGCGTCCGAGCGTCACTTCGGGCCCTTCGCTGAGGACTTCCACGCGACCTTCGGGCTGGGGTCTTCGCCGGAGACGATTTCCAGCCTCGACACGAGCGGCGTGGCGATGGCCGCGGTCCAGGGTCTCTACGAGATCGTCAAAGAGAAGGACCAGGTCATCGAAACACTCGAGGCACGCTTGGCCGATCTTGAACGTATGGTTCAGGAAATGCAGTAGTCCGAGATTTGGCGCCGGGCTGATCCGACTGACCGGATCTCGGCGATCAGAAAACGACGAGCCCTCTGAGCTCCAGCCCACTGCTGGTTTTCAGAGGGCTCTTGTCTCGAGTGGATCTTGTGGTTCCCTCGTGTAGAGTTGCCAAGATGGCTCATCCTCGACAATGAGCCGGGCCAGGCGCCCGTAAAGGTTAAATCGCTTCACGGGCCTTGTGTTGGAAGTGGACAAGGCACCACGATCGTCTCGCTCATGGGAGATACAGCTCGGAGACCTGCTAAGGCTCTTTGTTGAGAGTCCCTGGCGGCTCATCGGCGCCGGCCTGGGTGGGGCGTTGGCTGCCTGTGGACTGATCTTCGTTCTGGCGCCGGTCGTCTACACGTCCTCCGCGACGTTGGTTGTCGTACCCTCGGCCTCCTCGCCGAGACATCTCCCATTTTGGCTGAACAACCAGATCGGGTCACAGGCCGTACTCGGCGAAGCCCAACAGCGCCTGCGTGCGCGTGGCGTGTTGGCCTCAGACGATTCTCTTGAGAAGGGGCGGAACGCCTCCGTTGAAATCCTCATGTCCGAGCAGCCGCGGCTAGTGCTCAAGAGCTCGGCCCGATCGCCCGCTGCCGCCGCCGCCGTGGTGAACACCTGGGCCGCGGTGTCCGTCGAGCAGACAAGAGAGCTGGTGACCGGAGCACTCGAGACCGAGATCGAGCTCGTGAAGGAACAGCTCGCCGAGGCCGAGGGCAGCCTCAGAGCTCTCGAAGGCGCTCGAGCGAGACTGTCACAGGACTACGAGATGCAGCTAGAGGTTCTCGACCAGCAGTGGAGAGCGCTGCTTTGCCAGTTCGACAGAGTGAGCGAGGATTTCCAGGCGGACTATCGAACCGAGACCGAACGGCTTTTCAACGCTCATGTCGAGGCCTGGAATGCGCCGGCGCCCTGGGTGTGGACCGGTACGCTGCGTCAGGAGCTGCTTGCCATGCGCCTCGACTTGGCGCAGGTGCCCCAGGAGTTGGCCGTAGCCGGTTCGCCAGGCGACGGGGTCCCCGCGGAAGCTCTGCAGCTTCAATCGGGTGAGTCGATAGCCGATGTCTCCGCCGTGGAGCGGAAGATCCTCGCCTTTGCGGCAACCGAGCCAGCCGAGCTGCGGGACTGGAGAATCGCCTTCATCGCGGACCTCGAATCCCTGCAGCGCTCGCGCAGTGCGGACCTTGACCACTTGCTGGAGTGGCGCCGGTCCGAACGCAGGTCCCTGGTCCGTACCCAACGGGATCGGAGAGAGCTGCTACGTGCTGAGCGCCGTGGCCGTTTGGGGCCCCTTCAAGACGAGCTGTCGACACAAGCAGAGCTCGTGGCCCGACTCACCACCAAGAAACTCGAAGCCGAGCGCGCCGCCGCTGGGCGGAAGGCTCGGGATATCATCCTCCACCAGCGGGCCGTGCCGGCGCGCCGCCCGGATTCTCGGCGTCTTCCGGAAGCCGCGGCCGCAGGGCTTTGCCTGGGGCTGCTCTCGGCGCTCGCGGGTAGTCTGGCTTCGGGCCTGTCGACCAAAGGGCCAGGACCGGCTGACGTCAGTCAAGGGGTTCCGGACGACGGGCGATGATCGCGAAGGCCGTCGCGAACACGAAGTCCCCGGGAATCAGGAGGAAGAACTGGGACGCCAACAGATAGCTGATGGTGACTAGCGGAGCCCACCAGAGCACGGGCTGGCGGCTTGACAACAGGTAGCGTGCCGCGGCGTAGAACCCCCATACCGACAGCGCGGTGAAGACGGCCAGCCCGAGCAAGCCATAGCGAAAGAAGAACGAGACCATCGAGTTGTGGAGGTGGTGGGCGCGATAGGAATCCTTGGCGTGTCGATGCACGGCGTCCGGGTTGGTCTCGGCACTCAGTTGGAAGGTTGCGCCGGATCCCTTCCCGACCACGAATCCGAGATTGTCACCGCGCATCGCTTCGACGACCGCCGCCAGCTCGGCTTCGCGCTGCTTGGAAACGAGCCTCGGGCCCGGGGGCGGGGGCTTGAAGGTGGCCTCGAATCTGGCGATCGTCGTCTTGGCCGGCTTGGCGAGTACGCTCGGGTCGACACCCAAGGCCGCTAGGAGGATGGCAAGGCCGATCAGAGCGGCGGTGGCGATGCCGCCGAGTCGGAGGTAGCCTCGCCAGGTTTGGCGACGGTCCAAGACCAAAGGCACCGCGGCCACGAACGCGATCAGCAGGACGTAAGCTCGATACGCTGATGCGGCGCCGGTGAGCACGACGGCGCCGATCGCGAGTGAGAGCCCCGCCAAACGAACTCCGCGAGCTTTCAGTGCCAGCAGGAAGAGTCCCGTAAAGGCCGCCAAGTTCTGGCACCAGAAAAGTGAGGACAGCCTCAAGACCGAGCTTCGGCCGAGAAAGAGATCACCGGCGGCGAATGCGTCCCGCAGCTGCTGGAAGGAAAGCAAGACGATCAAGAGAAGCGTCAGCCGGAGGACATCGTCCGTACTCGAAAGCGCGTTGCGCGCGAGCGTGTAGAGAAGAACAGTCAACAGCAGCTTGCCGCTGTCTCCGAGAACCAGGTGCAGTTCATGGCCTCGCAGCAGTCCGTTGATCAGGGCCAGCACGGCGATGAAGCCCAGCAGCAGCATGGCGACGTCCGCCACCCAACCCCGACCTTGCACAAGGCGGAATGTGGCGATTCCGCGCTTGCGGGCGAACAGCCTCAACGTTGCGAGGGCCGCGCCCAGGAGGGCCAGGGAGAATACCGCCAACTGCAGGCGGCGTCCCGGATAGGAGGCGTAGGGGGTAATGAGAAGAGCTGCCGCCGCCGAATTGGTGATCGCCAGGATCTTCAGCGGAGCCGGCTCCCCCAGCGCGCGTCGCAGACCGGCTACGCTCATGCGTGCACCTGTACCCTCTCGACTCCTAGCTCATCCCGATTGTGCCTAGGATACAGGTTCGGCCGCCTGCGTGGAACGCGCGCCAAGGCTCTGCCAGTAAACGAAGGCGAGGACGAAGAGCGTCACCAGCTCGGCTGCGAGGAGCCCGATCGCCATGCCTACGATTCCGTAGCGTCCGATCGCCAGCCATCCCACGGCGGCGCCGACGGCGACGGTGATCGCATTGGCAAGGAGCAGAGCGCCTTGTCTGTCGATGCCTGCCAGCAGCACCTTGAGGAAGCGCGTTGGTGCGGCGAAGATCAGGGCGATTCCGAGGACTCTGATCACGGACAGAGTCTCTCCGGCGGTCTCGTCGAAGACTACGGTAAGGGCGCGAGGCCCAAGGGCAAAGAACAGCAGCCCAGCAATCAGCGCCGCGCCGAGTAGCAATCCGATCATCTTGACCAGGACCGAGCGCAGCCGGGAGCGCTCATGCTTGAACGTGTGGGACACGTGACTGAAGCCCGCCGAGGCGAAAAGGTGCCCGAACTGGGCGAGGAAGGAGTAGAGAAGCTCGGCGATCCGGTAGTTTCCGACTCCTTCCCGGCCGACCGCCAGGCCCAGCAGGATCAGCGGGTAGTTGGCCGCCAGCCGATTCAGCGTCTCGCCCATACCCAGGGGCCAGGAATCGCGCAGGATCCGGAAGAAATCGGCTCTGCCGAGCCTTGGTGACAAGGTGCCCAGGTTCGTGCGGAACCAGCGGACTTGCAGCAGGAAAAGCAGACACATGGCGGCGACGAAGAGGGCCGGCACCAGCCAGCTTCGGTCATCGCTCGTCACCAGCACCGCGCAGCCCAGAAGATACGCCGCGAACGCGATCAGAGAGTACTTGGCGACCAGGTCGATTCGATGCAGACCATACAGCGGAAAGTCGAAAGTCGAAGCGTTGAAGGCGATGCCGAGTCCGAACAGCAGGTAGATCGCCTGGGGCGCCCCGGCCTCCCACAGGAGGGGCATGAGCAAGACCCAGAGGGCTATAGAGATGGTGATTGTCCTGATCTTGGCGCCCACCAGAGGGCCGGTCAGCGCCCGCGCTTGCTCCGGGTGGCGGGCGATCTCCCGCCAGCCGATCTGCCGGATGCCGAAATCTCCCAGACCCACAAAGACCAGCATGTAGCCGAATGCGAGGGAAACGGCGCCGAACATGGACCGCGAGAGGCGCTCGAACAGCAGTGCATTCACGACCAGGAAGGCAACCTGGCGGGACAGAGTAGCCACAACTACCCAAGAGAAAGACTTCAGCACGACCTTCAGCGCTCCGCCCGGGAGGAGCCTGGGCGTGAAGATAGTCGCGTGCCGGGAACCGGAGCGGCGACGGGTAGGTGGGTGAGGCTAGGCGCCATGATCGATCGCGATCGACTCAGAGCCGCTCGATCGCACCACATCGGCCAGACTGAAAGTAACCCCGACCAGGAGCCACGCCAGAGAGCCGGTCTGTGCCTGCACCAAGATGAGCTGAAACAGGCCGCCGAACGCCGCTGCGAGCAGCGCCCCGGTCACACCAACAGCCAACGGTCGCATCTCGGGTACCGTAGCTGAGCTCTTCAGGATCAGGCGCAGGTCGCGGCCGACCCGGAGAATAATCCAACCGAGCAGGATCATCGCCGGCAGGCCCGCCCTGACGCCGTAGTCGAGATACTGGTTGTGGGCCTTGTAGATCCTCGGTACCCGAAGCGGCTCGTCTTCCAGCGGGTTCTGTTCCCAGTCCGCAAGGAACATCCTTCCGAAGAGAGGGTTGCCAGCGATCTTCTTGACGGAAGTGACGGCGTACTCGACCCTGCGGGAGTCCGTGCTGCCGAAGCCGCGGAGCTGCCATCGCTTGGCAAGCGCACTGTACTGCGACAGCAGGACCACCCCCCCGGCCAGCAAAGCCCCCGCGACGACCACTCTCGCGATCAGAGCGCGCCGCGAGGTAGAGCGTAGGACGAGAAGCACGGGTGTGATCGCGACTACCCCGAGCATGAGCACCGCCGTTCGCGACCAGGTCAGCGAGTAGAAGAGGAGGTGAATCAAAATGGCCATGAGAAGGAGGCCCTTGTTCCACCTGCCGCGTACCAGCTCGAACGTTCCGAGCGCCATCGACAACGACGCAGCGACGATATAGGGAAAGTGGCCTCTGAGCTGGGGAATCGCCTTGGCGAGGCTGCGCAGGGAGTCCCAGCCCGACGAGAGAGCGCCGTAGTGGACGGCCAGGATCAGAATCAGCGTGATCGAAATCGTGGTTACGGTCACCAGGAGTAACGCGATTTTCCGAACGCTGGATACGGAATCGACGAGGTAGGAGCCGACCAGAAAGCCCACGAGCGGAATGCAGGTCTGGACGAAGTAGACGACACTGAGAGGACGTGGACTCACGATGAGGCCGGCAATCAGTGCGATGAAGAAGGCCAGGCCGAGGCCGCCGACGAGCCTCGCCCCCGGTGGTAGGGGGAAGCGGCCACGAAAGAGCGGGCGACCGGCAAGATAGGCCGCGACCAGGCCCGCCATAAGCACGATCCAGTGGATCTCCAGGGGCTGAGGGTCGACGCTGGCCGCCGCCGAGGGGTCGAAGATTTTGGTCAGGTTGGTCGTTTGATGAGCCGGAAGGATGAACAGGGGGATGCCCACCGCCGTGACGAAGGCCAAGCACAGCAATCGACCCGGGCGGCCCAGTGGCGCTCCCGTCGACGGGCGCATCACGTACCTGCGACCCGTTCGTCCGATTCTGCAGCCATCACGCTCCCGCTCGTCATGTCGCCTGGGAGCTTACTCAAGTGCCTCTGGGGATTCAATTTTCGGTCGTTGAGGCGTCCCAATGGAGGTCCCTGACTGCCACTCCCAGCAGCCGAATGTCTCGGGAGGGAGCCAGCTCCGGGTAGCGGCGATAGTCGCTGAAGGGCCGGAAGGCCGGCTCGGCCTCGAGCGCCAGAACCAGCCACTCGGCCTGCGGCTGCCCCAACTCGAGGCGGTGCTCTTCCCATTCTCCGGCCACGGTCAGCTCCGCGACCGTCTTCGAGTCGGCGCTAATGGTCACCGACACGGGCCGGCGTGCTCCCAGTGGGTGACCGTTGGCGAGGCTCAAGACCAGGGTGCTTCCCTTCCAGCGCAGTCCGTAAAGCGCTCGGTCGGCGGTCCATCGGAAGGTATTGGACGGGCTGCCCTCCCGGGCGTGCCAGCCGAAGCTACGGTTGCCCCGGTACCTGGGAGCCTCGGTGAAGACCAGCCGGAGAGGCACCAGGACGATTGCCAGGATGATCAGCCCTCGGGCGAGACGCTCGACCGTTCCGTTTTCGCTCCTCTCCGTCACCAGAGCGACGCAGCCAAGGAGCAGCCAGAGGAGATAGGCGATGTTCTGGAGATAGAACAGGTGCTGCACGAGGCCGTATACAGTGACGCCGACGAGGCTCGCCGCCAGGGCCACGGCGAAGCCTCGGCTGCCCGGGCCGGGCCGGGCCAGGCAGAGCGCCGCACTCAGGGCCAGCAGCGCGAGGCCGCCGAGCCCGAGAAGGCCGCTTTCCGCGGCGACGCCGAGGTAGAGACTGTGCGCCGATCCTCGATTCCGCCGCGCGCCCGGTGAGCCGGGTGGGTGGAGATTGTCGAAGGCGGGTGCATAGGAGCCCACCCCCCAGCCCAAAAGCGGCCGTTGCTCGACCATCTCGAGCGCCGCGGACCAGAGCGGCAACCGGGCCGAGAATCCGGATCGCAGCGAGCCGGCTCTCCCGCGCAGGCCTTCGAGTGAATCACTGGTTGCAACGACCACTGTGCCCGCAATCAGGAGACTGGCGGCCCCGACCAGCGCCACTCTCCGCATCTGCAATCGGCGATCGCCAAGCCTGGGTACCACGATGGCGATGGCGAAAACGACCTGTGCGAATGCCGCGATCCAGGCGCCGCGTTGCTGGCAGAGCACGAGAGACGCGGCCATGATGGCGAGAAAGACGCCGCCCAGTCGGAGCCGCAGATCGGCGTTCATACGAGACAGGGCGGCCAGAGCCAACGGGGCTGCGATCACGATGTACTCGGCGAGCCAGCCCGCGAGAAAGAAGAGCGAATGGAGCCTCCTGCTGCCGGTCTCATCGGTGACAAAGCGCCGGTATCCGCCGAGGTCGACCGCACCGGCCTGGGAGGCGAAACCGAGAAGAGAAAGCAGCGTCAGCCCGCCCAGCAGGCTCCAGGCGAGCGGTCGGATCGAGGACGCCCGAAACGCCCTCCGAACGGCAAAGAAAAGACCCAGGCCGATGACGAGATTCACCGCCGCTCGCCAGGTGTAGAGTGCGTTCGAGCTCTCGACGCCGGGAAGAGCCCGAAGGACGCCCAGCAGTATCGAGGGGTGCCAAGATGGCGGTAGGTACGGTGATGGAATCAGGCTCAGCAGGCTGACGGCGACGAAGGCGATGGCCGGCCAGGTCAGCGGCGACGGTCGCGCTCGTCCTGCGCGCCAGGCGGTTACGATCGCGGCGAGTGCCGCGGCGTCCAATGCCCCGAGGTAGGGTCCACCCGGCGGCGAGCCAAAAAGGGGCAGGGCCGCGGTCAAGGCAACTAGTCCGGCCTTCGGGCGCCATGCCCCGAAGGCCGCCACCGCGAGTGGGACGAGCCAGATCAAGCGCTCGATCATCGGGCTACTTGGTGGCTAGTTCTTTCGCCTTGAGATTGGACCTGGCCGGGGACTGTGGGTCTGCACTGTCCAGGATGGGAATCTCGCCGGTCGCGTTCGCGTCCAACTGCGCGAGGCGCCTGTCGGCGAGGCGTCGAGCCTCCGCGGTGAGGCCGGCCTTACGGATGAACAGGACGGCCGAGAACTCGATGACCAAGAAAGCGATCCCTAGCCGAAGGTTGCCGCTGGTGGCGACAGCGAGTGCCATCAAGCAGAAAAGGAGCACCAAGCCGTAGAGGGTAAGCATGACGCGGTTTCGTTCGACCCGTGTTTCGAGAAGCAGATGGTGCAAGTGCTTGCGATCGCCGTGGAATAGACCGGCAATTCGACCCATTGTTGGATGGCCGCGCAAGAATCGGTACCACATCACAAGGAGGCTATCGATGACGGGCAACCCGAGTGCCAGGATCGGCACCAGGATGGCCACGGTAGCGGACGCCTTTGCGGAACTCCTCAGGGTCATCGCCGCGAGGATAAAGCCCAGAGTGAGGGAACCCGAATCACCCATATAGATTTTCGCTGGCCGCCAGTTGTGTCGCAGAAACGCGACACATGCACCCACCGTGCAGCTCGCGGCAATGACGATCTCTGGCTGGCCTTGGAGAATGGCCAGGATCAGCAAGCTTGCCGAGATAATCGCAACGATTCCGGCGGCCAGGCCGTCAAGACCATCGATGAGGTTGATCGCATTGGTTACGCCCACAATCCAAAGTACCGACAGAACCGGGGCGAGAGCCTCGACCGAAAAGCGCGCCTCCCACGGCAATCGCAGCACCGTGAACTGCCAGCCGATTGCAACGACGATCGAAGCCGCGACGAGCTGAAAAAAGAGCTTGGTAAACGGCCCAAGGGGCACGAGATCATCCGTCAGACCCAGGGCGAAAATGATGAGCGCGGCGATTCCGAACCAGATCATCTCCTGAGCCGACAGGCCGCCGAAACGATCCTCGGAGAGAAACGCCAGACTGAGTCCCAAGGAAAAAACAATTCCACCAGCTATGGCAATGCCTCCGAGGCGGGGCATTGGCTGAGCATGACGCTTGCGGCCGCCCGGCGGGTCAACGGCTCTGAAATGAACGGCCAGTCTCACAGCCAGGGGAGTCAGCGCCAAGGTAAATACCCCCGCCAGGAGGGCCGGCACCGCCGCACGCAACCAATCCATGACGGGATTCTATTACGATAGCCACCGGTGACAGGAAAAAGCGACCACGAGCGTCGACATCAAGGCGGCAAAGCCCTAAGCTAGCGGATTCTAGTCAGGATTCTTTGGTGAGCAGGGTAACGGTCGTCGGCGCGGGAGGGATGTTGGGGCACAAACTGTGTCAGGTCCTGGCTGGGCACGAGGTCGTGGGGCTGGTCAGGAAGCCGGTGGTCGACTACGAAGAGTATTCGCAAGTGTTGACCGGCGTCTCGCTCGTCGGTGGTGTGGACGTCCTGGAAGAAGAACATCTGGCCGGCGTGCTTCGAGAGGTCCGGCCCGAGTTTGTCGTCAACTGTGTCGGCCTGGTGAAGCAACTGGAGGAGGCGGACGACCCCGTTCTGGGAGTGGCGGTCAACTCGCTGCTACCGCACCGCCTCGGACGGCTTTGTGCCGATATCGGGGCCCGCTTGATTCACATCAGCACGGACTGCGTGTTCGACGGCCAACGAGGGGCGTACACGGAATCCGACCTGCCGAACGCGCGTGACTTCTACGGGCGCAGCAAGGCGCTCGGAGAAACGCTGCCGGCCGAAACCCACGCCGTGACCCTGCGAACGTCCTTTATCGGTCGCGAGCTCAAGGCAAACACTCACGGCTTGATCGAGTGGTTTCTGGCTCAGCAGGGCGGAGCTGTCAGCGGGTTTGCGAGAGTTATCTACTCGGGCCTGACGTCGCTCGAGCTGGCCGGAGTGATCAGGCGGATCGTGGATCGGGATCCGGGATTGACCGGTGTTCACCAGGTGGCGAGTGAACCGATCAGCAAGTATGATCTCTTGATGCTGGTTCGGGAAATCTACGATCTCGATATCGATATCCGCCGAGCGGAAGAGCCAATCAGCGATCGCAGCTTGATCATGGACTCGTTCGCCGAGGCGACAGGCTTCGTGGCTCCGAGTTGGCGGGAGATGATCTCGCGCATGTATGAGGATCCGACTCCATACCAAAGGTGGAAGCAGTAGGAGAAGCAGACGTGATTCTCGATGGTAAAGCGATATTGGTGACCGGAGGGACCGGCTCTCTGGGGCAGGTGCTCGTGCGGCGGATGTTGACCGGCGAGCTCGGCACGCCGCGCAAGATCATCGTCATGTCGCGCGACGAGGCCAAACAGCACGCGATGCGGGTGGACTACATGAACCGTAAGGTCACCACCGATGAGGTGATCTACCACAACTTCGAGCAGGTCCTCGAGTTCCGGATCGGCGACGTCCGCAGCTACGCGGACGTCTGCTCGGCGATTCGCGACGTCGACATCGTGGCCAACGCCGCGGCCCTCAAGCAGGTTCCGACATGCGAGTACTTTCCGGGCCAGGCCGTGGCCACAAACTGCCAGGGGCCGGAGAACATCGTCCGCGCCATTCGTGAGAACGGCTACCCGGTGGAGACCGTCATCGGCATCAGCACCGACAAGGCATGCAAGCCGGTGAACGTCATGGGCATGACCAAGGCCATTCAAGAGCGGATCCTTCTGGCCGCCAATATCCTGATCCCGTCGACGCGTTTCGTGTGTGTGCGCTACGGCAACGTTCTGTCTTCGCGGGGCTCGGTGGTGCCGTTGTTCGATGAGCAGATTCGGGCGGGTGGCCCGGTAACCCTGACCAGCCCGAACATGACCCGGTTCCTTCTGAGTCTCGACGACGCCGTGAACGTCGTGTTTCAGGCGGTTAGGGAGGCGCGGTCGGGCGAGACCTACATACCGATCGTGAGGGCGGCCCGGGTGACCGACATCGCCAGGGCGATGATCGGATCACGGAGCATCGAGACCAAGCTCATCGGCGTTCGGCCGGGCGAGAAGCTAGCCGAGGTGCTGGTTTCGGAGGAGGAGTGTCACCACGTCGTGCGTCGGGGCGACTACTACGTGATTTTGCCGCTGCTGCCGGAGCTGCGCGGAGACGAGGAGCCCGATCTGGCACTGGAGCGGGAGTACAGCTCCAACGACGACCTTCTGGATCTCGACGGCACGGTCGAGCTCCTCGATCGGCACGGGCTACTTCCGGACCAGGTCACGGTCGAAAGCGAGAAGGTTCTGAGCTAGGCCATGGCGCCGTGCAAGCGCGCGCCGATTGAGCATTCGAGGTCATGACCAGCCGCTTGAAGGTAGCCACGTTTGTCGGGACGCGGCCGGAGTTGATCAAGCTCTCGCGGGTGATCGCCGAGCTCGACCGCCGGACGGATCACGTTCTCGTTCACACGGGACAGAACTACGACTACGAGCTCAACGGCGTCTTCTTCGAGCAGCTCGAGATTCGCAAGCCCGATCGGTTTCTGGAAGCGGCGGGCGAGACCGCGGCGGCGACCGTCGGGCGGGTGATCGAGGCCTCCGACCAGGTGCTCGGGGCGGAGGAGCCCGAGGCGATGCTGGTTCTGGGCGACACCAACAGCTGTCTGGCCGCCTACTCTGCCAAGCGTCGCAAGATCCCGATCTTCCACATGGAAGCCGGGAATCGCTCGTTCGACGAGAGGGTGCCGGAAGAGATCAACCGCCGGCTGATCGATCATCTGAGCGACGTCAATTTGACCTATACCGAGCATGCCCGGCGCTATCTCCTGGCGGAGGGACTCGCGCCCGACCGCGTCATCAAGACCGGCTCGCCGATGAGCGAGGTGCTCACGTACTATCGCGACAAGATCGACGGCTCGGACATCCTGAAGCAGCTCGAGCTCGAGCGTGACGGCTTTCTGATCGCGAGCGCACATCGGGAAGAGAACGTCGACGAGCCGTCGCGGCTTCGACGTCTCCTCGAGACACTCAATGCCATCGTCGAGGCGTATGGCAAGCCGATCGTCTTCTCGACGCACCCGCGCACGCGCAAGCGGCTGGAGTCACTCGAGGGGATGACCCCTCGTCCGGAGATCCGGTTCCTCAAGGCGCTCGGTTTTCTGGACTACGTCAAGCTTCAGACGGAGGCGTTCTGCGTGCTGAGCGACAGCGGTTCGCTCACCGAGGAGGCGTCGATTCTGAACCTGCCGGCGGTGACGCTGCGCGATGCGCACGAACGTCCCGAGGGGATGGACGAGGCGACGTTGGTAATGTCGGGACTCGGAAGCGAACGGGTGCTCCAGGCCATCGACATCGTCACCGCGCACCATTCCCGCGCCGAGCGGCGATTCGGAGTGGTCGATGACTACAAGCCGGACAGCGTCTCGGCGAAAGTCGTGCGGATCGTTCTCAGCTATGTTGACTACGTGAGAGCGAACGTCTGGCGAGAGCCGGTCTGAAGCTTTTCGAAGGCGCGCGCGCACCTACGGTGCGCGCCACGTATCGAAGTCGTAGACCCGGTAGCCGTCGCACTCGCGGGTGGGGTTGGCGAGCACTTCGGGCGGCCATCCGGGCTGGTGACGCGGCACCAGCATGAACCATCGGATCGGAAGGCGCGCGATCTGAGCCTGAAACGCGACCAGCTCGTGGGTTGCTGCCAGATTCGCGAGATCCTTGGCGCGACTACTGGCCACCGAGGCGCTCTCGAACTGCCGCGCTTTGATCTTCGGCCTCGCCAAGTATGCGGTTCGTTCGCTCAAGGCGCCGAAGACGCCTTTGGGGTCCGTGGTCGAGATCTGCACGACGTCCGTGCGACTGGATGCCGAGCGGATGTAGTCCACGCAGGTCAGGAAGGCACGCGGCAAGGGCGTGTACATGTAGTAGTTCGAGAACGGCAGCCGCTGACCTTGAACCTGTGCCCCGAGCAGAAGAGGGAAAGCGAGCAGGGGCACGACGGCATACATCCCGAGGGTTCGGAGGTATCGGCTCCGGGGCGAAGAGCGCCGTTCGGTGAGCTGGACGCCAAGCCAGCCGATACACCAGACCGCTACATAGAAGTAGACCAGGACGAAAGGCCGATGATGAAGCTCGAAGCGGCCGGGTCCATTGGTGTTCTCTGCCAGGCCGAAGACGATCAGTAGATAGCCCGAGAAGAGAGTCAGCGGAAAGAGGTCGCTCGGCTTGAGCTCTCTCCTGCGCCGTTGCACCACCAGCGCCGTCAGATAGATGAGCGGCAGAATGCCGAAACACGCGACGACAATCATGCCGATTCTCGGGACGAGCCACTCGGAAGCGAGAATCTGTTGCCACAACTCGCGCCGGACCTCGCCGTCCACCGTGGTGGTGAGAAAGCTCAGGTAGCCAAAGGCCCAGTCTTGACTGAGCCCGGTCCTTGGAGCGCGTCTCAGTTGACTCGCCGCTCCGGCTAGGAGCACGAATGCTCCCGCCCCCATACCCAACCAGGCAAGGCGAACGCGCGTTCTCAGGCCGGAGAACGAAAACACGACCCAGAGCAGGAGGGACGGGACGAGTAGAGCGGCCAGCTGCGCCTTGAACAGGAGAGCGATGAGCGCGAGCAGCGCAGCAATGGAGAGCATGCGGAGATCCGCTCGGCGGCAGGCCCTGTCGGCCACGAGCACCGAGCACGCGCCGATCGCCAGTCCCCACGACAGCGACGGGCTCGTTTGCATCAGCCAGTGGTAGCTGAGGAAGGTGTTCTTGAAACCGTAATAGGACGCATCCGGCAGGAGAACCGCGCCGGCCAAGGCTGCCAGGCCGCCACGGGGACCCCACCAGTAGTCTCCCAGGGCGAAGGCCGCGAGGGCGAGCATGAGAACACCCCACGGCATGGCGAACGCGTCGATGGCGGTCAGCGCTGGAGACTCGGTGATCGCGGAGAAGGCACCCGCCACCGCGTATGTGCCGTAGTGGTAGAAGCCGGGGGGGACGCCGGCGAGATCGGGGTGGCCGAGGACCTGCGGCAGCTGGTCGGTTCCGAAGAGGGCGACGATGCGGGCGTTTCCGAGGGAGTCGGTAAAGGGCCCATAGGCAACATCGCCTCCGGTCTCCACGAAGGCTTGAAGGTGTCCCCATGACCAGAGGGTGGCCGCGAGGAGTCCCACTACCACCGCGATGAGGCACTCCGGTGAGACTCCGTGCGCAGCTCGAAGCCGGCCAAACGCTCCTCGGCGGGCCGACAGCCAGACCAGCGCCCCTCCGACGGCACACAGCGCCACAAGAGCGGTCAGGGGTGTGATGGGCAACAGAAAGCTGAGCGCCAGGAGCCAGACGCCGACCAAAGAGGTTCCTACCAACAGGGTGACCGGAACGTTCCACACCTCCCGTGCGGCGGGAGCAACCAGGACGGGAACGACGCCCCATGACAGCACGCCCGACAAGAACAAGAGGACGAACAGGACCGCGCGCCAGGAGAATCCCAGATCGTGGCTGGCGGACCAGCTTTCATAGATTCCGGCCCAAAGCAGCAGTGCCAGCGCGATCAGGCCCAGGGCGAAGAGCGTGTTTCTGAGGCCGGGTGCCACGTTGCGCCTATTCCTTTCCCGTGAACTCGCCCGTCGCAGGCATCGAGGCGGCCGCTTTCCGTCTCGATCCGGCGGCGAGCGTCGCGGCTCCGGCCAGTGAGAGCAGGAGAATGAAGACTCTCCACACGATGGCGATCAGAAAGGCATCTTCGAAAGCTACGCTGAAGCGATGCAGCAGCGCGACCATGGTGCCTTCCCTCACTCCGATTCCGGCGATGCTGATGGGTAGAAGCGTGATCAAGCTGGTGCAGCACACCACAAGAAGAGCCTGTCCGCCCGAGACTCGGGCCCCGACCGCCGTCAGCAGAAGCATTAGGATCACTACCCGCATCGCAACGATGATCATCGACAAGGCGAACAACACCACCGCGCCGCGGAGTTTTACAGTCGCGAGAGCGCTGCGAATAGAGCCGAGAACCGTCCGCACACGTTCAAGCAACGGCGCGAGTACTCCTGTTCGCGCGGAAGGCAGCGACAGAAGAAAGGCCAGCATCACAGTAACGGCAATTGCCGCGACCAGAAGTGATCGCAGCCACCAGCCGCCCTGCGGCGACATGGAGATGGTCAGCGCTGTTGGTTCGGCCAACAGCGCAGCCGCCGCACCTACGGCCAGAGCGGCGACGCCGTACACTCTGACCAGGAGAACGAGAGACATGGCGTGTATGCTCCCGGGCCCTCGGGGCCGGAGTACGGCCGCTCGGTAGAGGTCGGCTCCAAGCTGTCCTGGCAGAAGGTTGCCGAAGAACACTCCCGCCAGGTACAGCGACCAGAGCTTCCCGGCCCGGAGGCGGTAGGCGACCAGGGCCGTCTTGAGCCGTGTCACGTCCAGCACGGCGTTCACCACGTAGCTCGCCAGAGCCAGCGACACGAAGCGCCAGCTGAGATCGCGGCCGGCGTCTCGGAGGACGTCCCAGTCGATGCGGTGCACCAGAAGGACGACCAGGATCAGCGTGACGGTTAGCCGGGCCGCGAACAGAATGCGCGAACGCCCTGCGTGTGCCGGTTGCTCTCCTCGCTCCGGTTTCAATTGAAAGCCTAGACGCCTCGGTAGAAATCCTCGATCGCGTCGGCGACCCTGGCGACCTCGGAGAATCGATAGAAGAGCGGCAGGCGAAGCAGCCGGCGCGCGTCCCGCGTTGTCACCGCGTCTTTACCGCTGAATCGACCATACTTCAACCCAGCCGGGGAGCTATGGAGCGGTACGTAGTGAAAGACGCTCTTGATCGATCGACCGTTCAGAAAATCGATCAACGCGGTGCGCTCGTCCTCGTCGCGCGTCTTGATCCAGAAGATATGTCCGTTGTGCTCACAGTCTGTGGGGATATCGGCGATCTCGATGACTCCCGCGTCCGACAGCGGCCTGAGCGATTCGCGATAGGCGTTCCAGCTCTCGAGTCGGTCACGGATGATCTCATGACCGTTCTCGAGTTGGGAGAGAAGGAACGCGCTGCTCAACTCTCCCGGGACGTAGGACGAGCCGATCTCGCACCACTTGTACTTGCTGATCTCGTTTCGTCTGAACTTACGGCGATCGGTCCCCTTTTCCAAGATGATCTCGGCGTCGTCGACATCGCCGGGATTGTTGACGACGAGTGCACCGCCTTCGCCGCACTGCAGGTTCTTGGTTTCATGGAAGCTGAGACAGCCGAAGGCGCCGAAGGTGCCGCAGAGACCGCCTCGATACTTGGAGAAGATTGCCTGCGCGGCGTCTTCGACGAGAGTCAGCCCGTTGCGTTCGGCCAACTCATCGAGCTCATGCATGCGAGCAGCGACTCCGGCATAGTGCAGCGCGACGATCACCCGGGTCTTCGGCGTGATGGCTCCGGCGACCTCGGCCGGGTTGATGTTCATGGTCCCCGGCTCGACGTCGACAAAGACGAGAGAGGCACCACACCTCACGAAAGCGCTTGCGGTCGTGGGGAAGGCGAAGGACGGCAAGATGACCTCGTCGCCGGGCTCCAGGCGGCACATCAACGCCGCCATCTCCAGCGCGTGCGAGCAGGAGGTCGTGGTCAGGACCGACGGCGCTCCGAGGTGCTTGGCGAGCCAGGTATCGCAGCGCTCATTGAATGAGCCGCCCCCGGCGAACTTGCCGCGCCGGAAGACCTCCTCGAGATAGGCCTGCTCGGAACCGGTCACTGCCGGCCGGTTGAAGGGAATCGGGAGCAGCTCTGGCGGCTCGTTTGTTCTGGTCAATTCAGGTGAGGGGCGCGCGCTTGAGGTAAGGCCACGAGGGGCTGGCCGCGCTGGGATAGTATCGCCGAGGTAAAGACTCTCCGGTAGCGGTCTTCGGGCCTGTTCGTCAGTATAGTGGACAGCCGCTTCGAGGACATCGCGGATCCTTGCGGCGAGTGGAATCTCTGGGACTGAACGCACTGGCCGACTCGATGAAGCAGTTCTGTTTCCTTGTCAGCTCGGAGCGTTCGGGAAGCAATTTGGTGACGAGTTTGATGAACAGTCACCCTTCGGTGTCCGGACCGTCGCCGACTCATCTGTTCCGGCTCTTTGCCACCAATCGAGGCAACTACGGTGACCTGTCGCGCGATGAGAATTGGCGGACTCTGATCGACGACCTGGTCGAGAACTTCGATGCCAAGCTCGGCTCCTGGGTCACGCGACTCTCGGGCGATGAGCTTGCCCGGCGGGTGGATTCGAGAACCGTGACCGCGCTGTTACGGGCCATGTACGAGGAGGAGGCCGAATCTGACGGGGCCGAGTGGGTCTTCGTCAAGGAGAACTACACCTATTCCTTCGCTCCGTTCCTTCTCGAGAACTTCCCCGAGTGTCGCTTCGTGGTGCAGGTTCGCGATCCGCGGGACGTCGCCAGCTCGAGAATCAGCACCAAGAGCGCCCCCGGTGGTGTGGAGGAAGCGATATCGATCTGGCTGAGGGACCAGACCGCGGCCCGGGATCTCCTGCACCAGCTACGAGGGACTGGACGGGTGGCGCTGGTTCGCTACGAAGATCTGATTGGAGACACCGAGAGCGCTCTGCGAGAGCTGACCGGCCTCATGGGACTCGACTTCGACGAGGAGATGCTTCTCTTTCATCGCCATCCGCGCACCAAGGAGAACTCGCAGAGAATCGACGCCTGGTCCAATCTTCGCCGTCCGGTGATGATGGATAACGCTGGGAAGTACAAACGCGTCCTGTCCGAGCACGATCTCAGGTTCGTCGAGCTCGCTTGCTACGACCTGATGACCACATTCGGATACGAGTGCGATCTCGTCAAAGAGCGAGCCGAGCCCTCCGAAGTGCAGGCGCGGCTCGCAGAGCTCAGGCCGCGGCTTACCTTCGGAAGGTATGAGGCTCCTTCCGAGGACGAGGACGAGATCCGAGAGCGCAGGCTCCGCGCGATCGATCGCGTGCTTTCCCGGAGGCTGTCGTGACGGCTGAGCCCACAAGGCCCAAGTACTCGGTCGTGGTTCCGGTCTACAAGAGCGACAGAACTCTCGTCGAGCTCGTCAAACGCCTGAGAGTCGTTTTCGAAGAGACGCTCGAAGCAAGCTATGAGATTCTGCTCGTGGACGACGGATCGGATTCACCGGAGACCTGGGAGACCTGCGAACGGTTGGCCCGGCAGCACGTGACCGTAGGCTCGATCCAACTCATGCGCAACTACGGCAAGCCGGGTGCCGTGCTGTGCGGCTTGGGCCACGCGCGCGGGCAGTGGATCGTGACGATCGACGACGATCTGCAGCAACGGCCCGAAGACATACCGCTGCTGGTCGAGCATGAAGACCATGACGTGGTGGTTGCCCACTTCCGGAACCGGGCGACGAGCCTCGGGTCGCGGGCGGCAAGCTGGCTCAAGAGCCAGTTCGACCGGGCGATCCTGCGCCTTCCGTGCAGGATGTCTCCCCTCAAACTGTTCCGGTCCGAGGTGGCGGCCGGAATGCTGACCATGCGGACGTCGTATCCGTTCCTGCCCGCGCTCATGGCTCATGTGACCGACGATTTCGTGTCGGTTCCCGTTACTCATGCAGTGAGTCGGCACGGCCGCAGCCGCTATTCGTGGACGCGACGCGTCAAGCAGTTCTCGAATCTGGTCATCAGCAATTCGTCGCTGCTCTTGCGACTGCTGGGCGCGGTCGGACTGATCGTCGGATCGAGCGGGCTCGGTTTCGCCGTCGTCATTTTGTTCCGCAAGCTAGCCGGTCAGCCGATTCAACCCGGGTGGTCGTCGCTGGTGGTCATCAATCTGGTCTTTGGAGGGCTGATCCTGATCGCGCTGGGGCTGATCGGGGAGTATCTACTGAGGATTCTGGAAGGCACCAGCCGCAAGCCCGCCTACTTTGCGCGGCGTGTTGTCGGTACCGGCGAGGGGACCGGTCCATTGCCGGCTGTTTTTGGCGGCTCGACTGATGATTCTGGTGTAGGCAGGTCCAACTGACCGTCTGTTGGCAGAGCGCGCTCCGTTTGTGGCCGCATGTTCTCGTGCGAGCGCGGCCTTGCTCCGATTCGACTGAGCCTGCTGATAGCATTCCCGGCCGTGTGGCTCGAAGCTCTCTCGCGACGACAGACCGCGCTTAGACTGGTTCTGCTCGTCGGGCTGCTTGCTGTCGGTTTGCTGGTCCTCGTGGCCGTGCGGCAGCTTGTTCGCTTCGAGTTGGCAATGGACGCCACCGGCGATCCGATGAGCATCGGCGATCCGGAGATCGGCTACGTCTCCGCGCCCTCGGCCACGACGCATCGTTCACACCAAGCCACGGGCGTCAGATACACGGTGTTTACCGATACTCGGAGTGCGCGGGTAGATGGTGCCGGTCTCGAGTCTCCGCCGAGTGTGAGTCTCATGACGCTGGGCGGATCCTTCGCTTGGGGCCACGGTGTTGAGAACGAACAGACCTTCACTTCGGTGCTCGGCGCGAGCATGGGTGTGGATGTCGCCAACTTCGCCAAGGCCGGGTACAGCACCTTGCAGTCTTTGCAGATCCTGCGGCGTAATGCGGATCTGAGGCCATCGGTAGTCATCTACGGATTCACTTTTGCCGACCTGAGGCGGAATCTGGCGCCTTGCGCTCCGTCGCACTTCCCGTTCTGCATGAAGGTTCCCTTCCTCGACCTTGAAACCGGCGTGCCGATTGTGCACGTTCCGGGCACCGAAACCGCTGGCCTCGAAGCCAAGCGAGAGAAGTATCTCGAGGCGTTTAACAGTGGCTCGCCTCTCAAGCGCGCTGCAATTGCACCCAAGTTCTTTCTCGGAAGATGGAAGAAGGCGTGGATCGAGCGGCGGGTGGCGGCCCGGAGGAGCGAGGGTGACTCGGCGGCTGCACTGAGCTACTTGATCGGGGAGTTGGATCGCGAGGCCCGCTTGATCGGGGCAACACTTCTCGTGGTCCACATTCCGGTGCTCGAGAAGCCCGTTGCATCGCCTCCCGAAGCTCTGCTGGGGGCGTTGCGGGACAACGGGGGTGTAGTCTTCGAGGACATCGCTCAGTCGGTGAGGCCCCTGCTCGAGACGTTGCCGGAAGGGTCGCTCGTTCTCCATGAGAGCGATGGCCACCCCAATGCCGTGGCCCACGGCCTCATCGCCGACCAGATTCGAGAGGCCATCGTCGTGCGGGATCTGCTGACGAGGCGTTGAGACTCTAGAAGATCTGGTAGGTAAACGGCAGCTCCTCGGAGCCTGCCGACAGCAGCATCAACATCAAGACAACGAGCGCGTAGACTGCGACGCAGATCAGGAACAGGCGCAGGGCCTTCCTGAAGTTCGACCTTTGCGGCCTTCTAGTCAGCGGTCGGTTGCTCATCGGTGAGGAAAGGCGCCGTGGAGACGGCGATCCGCTCGTGGCCTAGCGTGTTTGGATGGGCGTCATCGGGTGCGACCCAGAACCGACGCGGGTTGCTCTCGTTGGCGAAGAACGGAACCAGGTCGAGGTATTCGATCCCCTGTTGATCCAGGAAGGTATGCAGCAACTCATGCTCTGCGGCAAAGGGGTAGTCGACCAGCTGATGCAGCTCGGGCAGTATAACCACCTTGAGATCGATACCGTTGCGGTCGCAAACGGAGCTCAGTTCGTCAAACGCCTGCTTCGCCTTGACCCAGCCGGGGCTGTCATCACCGTACAGGCTCGAATAGGTGTCCTGGAAGGAGCGCTTCCATCCCAGGTTGCTGAGCGCAGCCTGGATTCGCGACCAGAAGAAGGTCACGGCCCTGCTGTGGCCGAGGCCCATCCACTTGGACCTTGCCGGGGTCTCTTCAGCATCGTTGATGAAGTAGAAGACCACTACGCCGTCCGGCTGGTATCTGAGACCTTTCTCGAAGAAGAGGTGGACGGACTGCTCGGTGTTGTAGTTCCCGGTGCCGAAGTTGAGCACCTCCGTCGGACTCTCGTCGTTGAGGATTCGCTCCAGGCGCGCCTCGAAAGTCTGGTCGGATTCCACTCCCCAGCCAAATGTCAAGGAATCACCCAGGAAGACCAAGCGCCTCGTTCCCGGGGGCTTTTCGATCGAATAGTCGTGATCGCGAAACCCGTCCGAGTTGATCTCGACCTGCACATCCATCAGTCGCGCCCGGGCTCCAGCGCGATGGACGTGCCCGATGCTAGGGTTCGTCGAGGATTCCTTCACCTCCAGAGCGTACCGGGACATCTCGAGGTCGTAGAACGTGTTGGATCGACCGTGGATCCTGACCGCGACTTCGGTGATCAGCAGGCTCACGAGCAACGCGATGACGGCAACACCGAGGCGCCGAATCAGTTCGGGGAAAGCCATTGGTGTGGCGCTTCAGGTGCGCGTCGCTCTCGGTTCTTGTCGTGGCACGACCGGGCCGGAATCGATCAGCAAGGTCGTGGCTTGCGGTCCATGGAGCGCAATACTATAGCGTACCTCGCGGCCGTCCCGGCGCCTTCCGCGGCGCCGCGGAGCCGACGACGGCAAGCCATCGGGACATTGGGGCGTATAGCAGAACCAGTGGCAGGGGATCTGGTCTAGGAGGCCATGTCGACACAGCGACGCAACCGCTTGAAGGAGCGCTCGAAGAGGAAGAACCCCGGCTCGAACGATCCCCGGCGCAGCAGATTCCAGCGCCGGCGTTCTTCGTCGAGCCGATCGGTGCTCCAGCGATAGAAGGCCAGCTCCGGCCGCTCGAGGGGGCCGATCTCGTGGAACTCGGCTAGTGCCTCTTCGATCTCTACGGCGTCGGTCAGGGTGGTCCGATAGCCGAATGCCTTGAGTTCGGGCAGACAGAGAGCCTCAGCGAAGCGTGCTTCCTCTCGCCCCAGCAACGACTCGTAGGATCCGACGGAACGGTCGGAGATGACGGAGGCGGCCCAGTGCGAGGAATTAGCATCCCATGGCTCGCCGTCGGGGGAGCGAAGCTCACTTTCGAGGCTGGCCCGCCTAAATGCCTCGAGCCCCAGGAAGTCCGAGATGCGTTGCGCTTGAGCGACCGGCTCGGAAACCAGGTCTTCGTAGCGAACGATCAGGAGATTCGGATCATGCTCGTACGCCAGGGCGAATGCGCAGCATTTCCGCCACTGACGCAGGTCGAAGAGCAGAGGACGGGGAGGACCCGTGAACTCGCGACCGCGACCACGATTCATCGAGACCACGACATCGCGCGGCTCCCGAATCATGAGGAGTACCTTACGATTCGTAGAGAGAAGATACGGCACGAACTCTTCGCATCGAACTTCCTTGCAGCCCAGGTACCTAGGTCGCTCCGATCCGGCAAGAGTGCGCAAGGTAAAGCCGAGGTAAGAGGAGAGATTTCGCGTGGCGGCTCGGCTCAGGGAGTCCCAGAGCGAACCGTCATCCTGGCTGGGACGGGTGCGCCAGCCGTCGAAGTCGGCCATGCTGTTGAATACGCCGCTCAACCAGTCGAAATCCATGGAGCGTTCCTCCAGGTACCTGGCAAACGCTGCCGGGTCGACATAGGTGCTGGCGAAGGAGTCATTGATCGGAAGCCTCTCCTCGAGCGGGGAGCACTTGTCCGACTCTCGGAGGAATCGGCGTTTGAGCTCCACGTAGACGAGAGGTAGGGGCTGTCCGAAGACGAGGACGTCGTCGTGAAGACACATGACGCGCTCGAGGAGCGTCGTGCCCGAGCGAGGCATACCGGTGATAAAGAGCTCGCGTACGTCGCTTGCGGGAGGCTGCCCCATGGTGCGACCCGTGGTCATCAGGCGTGCGAGGAGCCTGTTGGGCAGGTGTTCCCGGTGCCGGGACCATCGCCGGCGCTTGCAGCGGTCCCGAGCGGCGCCGGCGAGCTGCGGAGGATCCGCGCCGCTTCCGGGCCCGTGTTCATGACCAGGTCGATCGCCGATTGGTGTGGGAGGAACTCCCCGTAGAGCTGGGGATACTCGGGATGGCTGTAGTCCTGAAAGACGACCTCGACGCCGGCGCGCTCGAATCTACCCACGTCGAGATAGGAGGCTCCGCTGGCGCCCTCGTAGAAGACCGTGGCCTCGTGCTGCCGGCAGATCTCCAGGAGGCGCCCGTTGGTGTCTTCGGGGTCCGCGTGCCGTGTAATCTGCGACGCCCAGGAAATCGGAGTGTCGATGGCGAGATGACTGCAGAGGACTTCGATGAGGCGCCGGTCCAGATCGACGAGCTTCCGGAGGCCGGCTTCGAGAATCGGCCTCATTTCATCGAAGAGTGGCTGGAAATACGGCGCCTTGCGGTAATTCTGCTCGATGGTCAGAAGGTGCTTGCGCTGCCAGCGCATGTCGTAGTTGACCTCGATCTCGCCTAGAGGTGTATCCAGGGGGCAGCGGCGCACCGGGACCGTCAGCCACTCCGAACCGGCTGTGGTCTTGATCCGATTCCGGTTTCGCCAATCTTGTTTCGTGTACTGGACGTCATCCAGCAGCACGAACCGGTCCGCCACGGCCAGCTGCTCGAAGTACCCGAGCCACGGCAGATAGCAGGGCTGGAGAATACCGATGGTGGTCCGAGGAGATTCCCTGGCACGAGTCGAAGGCATCGGGATCCCGGGCGGCCTATCCAATGGGCCTTTCGGCCACGGTCAGGCAGCTGGTGCCAAACGGCACGCGGCCACCCTTTCGAAGTGTTCTGATTTCGCGGTTCAGTAGCGGTTCGAGCATTCGTGCGGCCTTGCTTTGCCGCCTCCTGTGATAACGCCGTCCATCACGGTCTTGCGGGCTTGGCCACCCCATCCGGTGGGGGAGGCTACGCATCAGCCAGACGGGGGCCACGAGCGGAGCGAAGAAGTAGCTCGAGAAAAGCGGTCTCAAACCGGAGGCGCGGACTACTGCCAGCAGGTACCTCAGTCTATAGCGACGGAAGTGGCCTGAGCGTTCGTCTGCTTGCGACCAGAGCGAGGGGAATGCCGGCACGGTGAGGTAGAGGCGACCACCCGGTTTCAGGATGCTCGCCAGCCGCTCGAGAAACGCGCGCTCGTCCTCGACGTGCTCGAGCACATCGAAGAGGCCGGCGCCCGCGAACGAGCTCTCCCGGAACTCGGCAGCCTCGAGCGTGGCGCAGGCAACCATGGGCAGCCCCTGGTCGAGCGCGAACTGGGCTCCCTCGCGCTCGGGCTCCAGGAGTACGGTTTCGTATCCACGACTCTCGAGGTAAAGGCTGACGGTGCCGTTACCGCCGCCCACGTCCAAGAGCGTTCCCCCGGGCGGCAGGAGATCGAGGACGCCGGCCAACGCCCGGTTGCGGTGCGCGTACCAGAAAGAGTCCGGCTCGAACTCCTGACGCCGCCGGTTTCCGTCCTTTGGAAAGAAGAGACTCTCCGCATGCGCCGCGGTCCAGACTCCATGCTCGTCCACGCTGAGGTTGGAGATGCTGGCCAGGTCGAGCACTCCGCTATCGCTCCAGCCGGGACGCTCTCCGATGCGCTCTCGCGGTACTCATGATCTCGCGCTAGGTCGCGGTCGCGTAGCCCAGTTGCTCGAGATTCTCTCGAATGAGAGCCGCGACACGATCGTAGTCGTCGACCGTCAGCTTTTCTTTCGCCGTTCCGACGGTCCCCTTCCGGATCATCGAACCGTCCAACGAATCGTTCAGTTTGAGAAATCGCCCAATTTCGGTCAACACTTCCGAGGGATTCGAGACGAGCTCTTCGTAGCGGACAACGAGCCCCCGGTCCTTGACCAGGTCCCAGTCCCGCCGCATCGCGTCGATACACTGGTTCCACTGCACGGCGCAGAACTCGAGCGTGCTCCTGGACTCGAGGTCCCTTTCGAATCCGGGGTACTTGACGCCCCAGACGTAGGCGGCCGTCGTTTTGAGACCCAACCGGATCCGCGCCAGATCGACAGCGTACTCGAAAAGGTAAGGTACGACGTCAAGAAACGGGACCGATAAGAGCTTCTTGACGAGGTAGCCGGTACCTGGCGCCGTGCCCCACTGTCGGTCGACCGATTCGACAACGTCGCGGCCGTCTCGGTAGAGATAGATGAACCTGGCGTCGGGAAAGACCTTGTTGACGAAGGGCACCCGCAGCGAGTTGCCCACGGTCTTCTCGATGATCATCTTCCTGCCGCCCGCCTGCTTGTCGAAGTAGCCGCGGACGTAGCGGATGACTCGGTCCGTCGCGTGGTCGGGACCAAGAGCGTCATGAGCGATACTCTCGTTGTGCCGTTTCCAGATGAAGTTGACGTCGAAGCCGATCTTGCCGACGTCTTCATGAGTGGCGATCGTGTCCCGCAGGATCTTGGTTCCGGAACGCGCGGCTCCGATCAGAATGATGGGTTGGCTCATTGCTCGGCGGCCGTTGGTATGCTCTCCGAGAGACCGCCCCGAGATCATAATCCGAGTCCGGCATGAGCGCGATCCTAAGACTGAAAAAAGAGCTGGCGAGCTATCTGGATTGCTCGACTGAGGAGATAACTCTGGCCTGGAAGGGAAGGGTGGGCCTGTACGGCATGCTCCAGGCGCTCGGAGTCGGGCCGGGGGACGAGGTCATCATGCCGGCGTATACGTGCGTGGTCGTTCCGAACGCGGTGCTCTATCTTGGCGCCACCCCGATCTACGTCGATATCGACCCCAGGACCTACAACATCGACCCGGGCAAGATCGAGGCCCGGATCACGGAGCGGACGAAGGTCATCATGGCCCAGAACACCTACGGCCTGTCTTCCGACGTGGCATCGATCAAGGCCGTGGCGGCCAAGTACGGTTTGAAGGTGCTCGAGGACTGTGCTCACGGCTTTGGAGGCACCTGCAACGGTGTGCTCAACGGCAAGAACGTGGACGCGGCCTTCTACTCCTCGCAGTGGAACAAGATGTTCTCGACGGGCTTGGGAGGCATGGTCATCGCGACCGACTCCGAGCTGGCGCGCAGAATGAGCGACTTCGAAGCGAGCCTCGAGCGACCGTCGCTGTTGGACCGCCTGGCGCTCGGCGCGCAGCTGAGGGTCCAGGATCTGATCGGCTACTCCGGGGTCTACTGGTCGGCTCTGAAGCTCTACCGGCTGCTTTCCGCCAAGAACGTGATCCTCGGGTCATCTTCCGGCGGCGAGGTGACGGGGACAGAAATGCCCGCCGGCTATCTCCAGGGCTACTCCGAGGTCCAGGCCAAACGCGCGCTCAAGGAGATCACGAGGATCGATCGCAACATCCGGCATCGAATCGAAACAGCCCGTTTCTACAACGAGGAGCTGAAGAAGCTCGGTATCAAGGGTCCCTTCGAGCCGGTCTACGCCGTGCACACGTACACGAAGTACGCGATTCTGGTCCAGGATCGAGACTTCATCTTTGCCGAAGCGGAAGCGGAGCGGCTGCCGATTCACGACTGGTTCATCAGCCCGTTGCACCCGGTACAGGGGAATCTCGAATCATGGCAGTTCGACGAGGCCGAATATCCCATCGCGGTCAAGGCGGCTCAGCACGTAATCAATCTTCCCACCGACCTCGGCGTGACGCCGAGGCTGGCCGAGAGGATCGCGGTGTTTCTTGGAAAGCACCGGGACCAGCTGCTCACCAACGAAGTGCTCGAAGCGGCGGCCGGTTCGACGGCCCCGGCGTGGGGCACGACGGCATCGAGCTCCACCGCATCTGGGAGCCACACCCTCCATTGAACTCACCCTGGCCGTCGCGCCAGGACTTCGTGATCCGAGAATCCGGTGAAGATCCTTTCCATCTACCGTCACTACTGGCCCGACACGACACCGTACGCCCGGCTTCTCCGGGCGTTGGCCGAGCGGTTAGTCGAGGCGGAGCACAGCTTCACCGTATACACGGCGCAGCCGAGCTACAACGACATCCGTCAAGCGGGCCAGCCGCGGCACGAAGACCTCAACGGCGTACGCATCCTGCGACTGCGCCTGTTGCCCGAGCGCAAGAGGCTGTTCGTGCTTCGGGTTATCAACTTCCTGCTTTTTCTCTCGCGTGGCATCGTGCACGCGGTCCTCGTGCGCCGTTACGATCTCATCATCGTCAACGTTCATCCGGCGTTCTTGATGGGGCTGACCGTGAGGCTCATCCGGCGGCTGACGGGCACGCCGTTCATCTACAACTGCATGGATCTTCATCCGGAGTCCTCTGCACTCGCTGGTCACCGCTTGGTCCGAGCGGCGTATCGCCTCCTGATGCGAAGCGACACGAAGACCTGCCGGGCGGCACGCCTGATCGTCGTGCCTTCGCGGGACATGAAGCAGACCCTTGTCGAGCGCGGTGTGGAGGAGGAGAAGATCCTGGTCGTCCACACCTTTCGGCTCGACACCTACGGCGAGCCGGCGGGTGCTCTGCCGCCACCCCTGGACCGGGACGAAACGGATCGGTTCACGGTTCTGTTCGCCGGAAACATCGGCAATTTCCAGGGCCTCGAGCAGGTTATTGAAGCGACGCGCCTTCTCCAGGAAGAGGAGCGCATTCGTTTCGTGTTCATGGGCGAGGGCCTGGCCAAGCAGAGACTCATCGAGCAAGCGGGCGCACTCGTCGATCGGACGGTCTTCTTCTGTCCCTATCAGCCTGTCGAGATCGCCTTCGAGGCCATGCGGCGAGCCAGCCTCGGAATCGTCTGCCTGCTTCCGGGCGTCTATCGAACCGCTTTTCCCAGCAAGACGATGATGTACCTGGCGGCGGGATGCCCTGTGCTGGCGATCGTCGAAGAGGAAAGCCGCCTCGCTGCGCTGGTGCGAGAGCGGAGGCTCGGTGTGCAAGTCTCCCAGGGTGATATCCAGGGCGTGGCTGGCGCCATTCGCGACTGCTTCGAGCAGCGCGCCGGGCTGACGAGCGCGCGTAGAGAGGAGATCCGCCGGATAGGGGAAGAGCTGTTCGGGATGGACCAGGCCCTCGACCGCTGGGTGACGATCCTGCGCGATCTGGAGGGCACGACCACGTCCACGTCGCCTGAGCCGGGGGTTGGATAGAACCGGTGCTGGTGTAGTCTTGCCGGGCGGCGGAGGGCCGCTTCCACGTCTGCCTTTCCATAACTCCTATCCTTCTGACACCGTGAAGAACGAGATCGAGATCCAGACCCCAAGGCCGAGGGCGGCCTCCTCCGAGTCGGCAGTTGCCGAGCGACCGGTTACCCCGAGCCAGCTCCCGGGTGCCGCCGGCCATAGCCATTCGGCCGGTCCGAACGGCCGGTCGGAAGTCGGTGAGGGCTGGCCAGTGATCGCCGAGGACGAGATCGCGGCGGTCGACGCCGTTCTGCGCTCGGGGAAGCTAAACTCCTGGACCGGAGACGAGAATCGCTTGTTCGAGGAGGAGTATGCGAAGGCCGTCGGCTCCCGCCACGCGATCGCCCTGGCCAACGGCACACTCGCCCTCGAGCTGGCACTGCACGCCATCGGCTTGAAGGAGGGCGATGAAGTGATCGTGCCGGCGCGGTCGTTTTTCGCCACCGCTTCCTCCGTGGTCCGGATGGGCGGACGGCCGGTCTTTGCCGATGTCGAGCTCGACAATCAGAATCTGAGTGCGGACACCGTGAGGGCGGTTCTGACGGATCGCGCTCGAGCGGTCATCTGCGTTCACCTCGCGGGGCATCCTTGCGACCTGAATCCTCTGCTGGAACTGTGCCGAGAGAAGGGGCTGCGCCTGATCGAGGACTGCGCGCAGGCACACGGAGCTCTGTACCGAGGTCGCCCGGTCGGCTCCTTCGGCGATATCGGCTGTTTTTCCTTCTGCCAGGACAAGATCATCACGACGGGCGGCGAGGGCGGCATGCTGGTTACCAACCGGGAGAGGCTCTGGCGCCGATCCTGGGACTACAAGGATCACGGCAAGAGCCACGACGCGATCTTCGGGCGCGAGCATCCTCCCGGGTTTCGATGGCTGCACGAGAGCTTCGGCTCCAATTTTCGGCTGACGGAGATTCAGGCTGCGATTGGCCGCTGCCAGTTGGGCAAACTGGAAGGCTGGGTGGCAGCCAGGCGCCGTCACGCGCGCGCTCTTCAGGACGCGCTGGCCGACCACCCGCTGGTGCGAGCGCCCTTCGAGGCCGGCTACGCGCGCCATGCCTTCTACAAGTTCTACCTCTTCGTGCGGCCCGAGAAGCTCGCGGCCGGCTGGGATCGTGAGCGGCTGATCGAGGAGGCCAACGCTGCCGGCGTCCCCTGTCTGAGCGGTTCCTGTCCGGAGATCTACCGGGAAAAGGCGTTCGCCGGCGGCCCGCTGGCGCCCGAGCACAGACTCCCCGGCGCTCGGGAGCTCGGCGAGACGTCGCTGATGCTCCAGGTCCATCACACGTTGTCGGACGAGACGATTCGCGAGCGAGCCACGGTCCTGCGCGCGCTCTTCGATCGCGCGGCCGGACTCGCGTAGCGGGCTCTCAAGCCCCGAGCTAGGACTCGGCGGGAGTTCGAGGAAGGTCCAGGATCGTCTCGTGCACGATGCTTCCGGGAGCAAGCACGACCAGGGCCGTCAGGGCGAGGATCTTGAGGTCCAGAAAGAAGCTCTGATTCGCGACGTACCAGGCTTCGAGCGCGCCTTTGCGCGGCGCGATCTCTCGGCGGTAACACTCGAGCGGCGGCAGATCGCTTTCGGCCAGACGCTCTTCCTCGTCGCGGAAGACGATCGACCCGACTCCGGTTAGACCGGGCCGCACCTTGACCACCTCGCGCTGGATGTCCTCGGTGTAGCAGTCGAAGTCCTGTTTGGCTAGCGGACGAGGTCCGACCAGGCTCATGTCGCCCGTGAGGACATTCCAGAACTGAGGCAGCTCGTTGATCTTGGTCTTGCGCAGGAACTTGCCGACCGGCAGCACTCTCGGATCGTTAGGGATCGTAAGAGTGCCGGTGCCCATCTTGGAGCTGCCCTTCACCATGGTGACGAACTTGAGCAAGCGAAAGGGTCGCCCTGAACGGCCGATTCGGCTTTGCCGGTAGAAGACCTCCCGCTCACCGGTGACGGCGAGAATCGCCATGATCAGGAGCAGAAAAGGAGAGGCCAGCAGGAGCAACGTGCCGGCGAGGGCTACGTCGAGAAGACGCTTTGCCATCAGATCTCTTGCCTGGCCCAGGCCACGTACTCGGTGAGACCGTCTTCGATCTCGATCCGGGGCTCGAAGCCGAAGGCCGCGGCCGCGGCCCGCGTGTCGGCAAGGCTGTGCAGGACGTCGCCTGGCCTCGGCGGCCCGTACCGGACCTCGGTGGGCTGCGGGACCCGCTCGGCCACGAGCTCGGCCAGGCGGTTGATCGTGATGCGGCTGCCGCAGCCGAGGTTGAATGCTCCCGAGACGCCGTCGGATTCCCCGGCCTTGAGATTGGCCTGCACCACGTCGGCAACATGGATGAAGTCGCGCGTCTGCTCGCCGTCACCGAAGATCGTGACCACCTCGCCCCGAAGCATCTGGAAGACGAAGATCGGTATGACGTTGCCGTAGGCGTCGAAGCGCTGGTTGGGACCGTAGACGTTGAAATACCGAAGAGCGACGACCTCGAGGTCGTAGAGCGAGTCGTAGGCCAGAGCGAGCTTCTCCCCCGCCAGCTTGCTGGCGCCATAAGGTGACTCGGGAGCGATCGGATGGTCCTCGCCGACGGGAATCTGTATGAGCTCGCCGAAGATTCCTGCTGAAGACGTGTAGACGAGCTTGCGCACGCCGGCTTTGCGCGCCGCCTCGAGCACCTGGAGTGTTCCGATGGCATTGATCTGCGAGTCCAGGATCGGGTGGTCGAT
>JAAENP010000504.1 GCA_024224155.1 bacterium | reverse complement strand
GTTGGTCGGGGCCGCGCTCGTCCTGCTCGCGCTCGCCCTGGGTGTCGTCGATATGAGTCGGGAGCGCGCGGATTCGGCGGCGTCTCGAAGCCCGGCCGGAGTGTCAGAGAATCTGTTGGCCGAGCTCGACGCGGAGGCCGAAGGGCTGGCGGCGATCCTCGGACCGGTCGGTCTCGGTAGACAGGAGCGTCTGGCGGCCTTCCGCACGCTCGAAGAACGCGCGGCCCATTCCGGGCGTCCTCAATGGAGCTGGCTTTTGACCGATCCGGACGGACTGGCCGTCGCCTGGTCCGGCCGTGGTCTAGTCCACGAGTTCGACCCGGCCGATCTGCCGGTGACGGGACGGATCAAGCGTGCCGGGTACACCGCGGTGACCTGGGCTGCGGTGAGGCCGGTGGAAGCAGGTCCGAATCCCTGGCGGTTGGTGGTCGGAACGAGCCTCGAGATGGGAGAGGCCGGGGTCGATCGCGCCGCCGAAGACGGTCGGCTCCAAGCCTGGCAGGCCGTGTTGGTCGGGGCCGCGCTCGTCCTGCTCGCGTTGTTTGCACTGGGAGGCGTTCGGGGCTTCCCGAGCGGCGAGGGGATGGAACGCAATCGTCGAGCGGTTCTGTTGTTCGCAGGCGCCGTCGTTGCACTGGGCGCCGCCTTGGCTCTGCCGCTCGAGGTGCAAGCGGCGGTGATGTTGTCGCTCGCGCTTCTGTTCCTGGTTAGCCCGAGATTGCGTCCACGCTCGTCGAGGGCATGTGTGACCCAGGGCATTCTCAGTGTCGTCGTGCTCCTCCTGTCGGCTGTCCTTTTGCAGCGGCGACTCGGCCCGCTCGACCTGGGGAGCCGGTTCGTAGGCGACTGGCCTGAGTTCTCGGTGCGACTGGCGTTGTTCCTTGTCGCCCTGGCACTGCTGCCGGCAAGAGAACGGGGTGTCGACGAGCAGTCATCCGCTTCTCGCTGGGCCGTGGCCGGCTTCGGAGCTCTCCTGGCCGGGGCGGCCGTGCACTCCTTTCCGATAGCGGGCACCTTGCTCCTGGCGCTCGGGGCGATCGCCGCCAGCCTGGCAATTCGCAGAGGTGTCGTTTTCGATGTCCGGCGAGTGCTTTTTGCCGGCTTGGTCGCGGCTCTGTCCTGGGAGATCGCTTTTCACACTTCGGTCGACCGCTTGCTCGAAGCCGCCGTCCGTGTGGATCTGGCGCCGCCCAGCCAGGGAGAGCTTGACCAGGAGTCGAGTGATCTCGAGTCGTTCTTCGAGCAGTCTGCCTGGGACGGCTTCGTCGATCCGACCGGCGAGCTGGATGTGCAAGATCTGGCGTTCGCAATCTGGCGGGAGTCGCCACTGGCCGAGCGTCGCGGTCTCTCCAGCGTGGCGGTCGAGTACGACCTGGAGCCGGTGTCGGTGTTCTCGTTCGGTCTTCCGATGTCCGAGGAAGGCACGCTCGGCGACGCCGGTGGGCTCCGTGAGCCGTTGAGTATGCCGGGATGGGAGGAGGCCCTGATTCAAGGAGCCGCGCCGGTGCGCTTCGGTGCTGGATCCGAAGGGCTGGCTCGGTACTACTTCCTGCCGGGCCCCGGGTTTCGGAGGCCCTCGGCCAGACCCGGCGGGCTGGCGGCCGGCCTGTTGCGCGGGGATCCCCAATTGGCCGTCATTCGACAGCAGCTGCCTGGCGGTGTAGACCTGGGCTTCTACGAATCCGACGGGCGGGTGCGAGTGGCTCCGTGGAAGGGTGCCGGCAATCTCGAGTTCGCTGCCGACGGATCACCTCCGCGAAGGCTCGAGACCGCCGGCGCGCAGGTTACGGTGTTCGCCCAGCGCTCCGAGGATGGCTGGCGCGCGGTTTTCCTGCCTATACCTTCGCTCTTGAGCGGTTTCGAGCGCATCGCCACCCATGCTCTCAGTCCGCTCCTCGTGGTCTTTCTGGCGGTACTTGTTGGGATCTCGTTGCGCGCGAGATTCGGCGAGCTTCGGACACTGGCCAGGGAGTCCTGGAACTCCTACTCGCGGCGGATGCTGATCTTCGCGACCGGATTGCTCGTGGTGCCGGTTCTTCTGCTGAGTGGATTCGTGTTCCGCTTGGTGGGCGAGCGAGTTCTCGATCAGCAGCTCGCGGCGGGGGAGGCCGCGCTCGAGTCGGCGCAGCGAATCCTGGGCGACTACGTTCTGGCCCTGGATCCGGGCTTCGGGATCGAGACCACGCTCGATGACGAGCTTTTGATCTGGCTCTCGGATGCGGTTCATCATGAGGTCAACCTCTACTGGGGAAGCCAGCTCTATGCCTCCAGTAAACGGGAGCTTTTCTCCGCCGGCATCCTGCCGGCACGAATCCCCGGAGAGATCTACTCGCGCTTGGCCCTGGGCGGGTCGGGTCTGGCTTCGCGAACCAGCCGAGCGCAGGGATCCGAGTACCGCGAGTTCTACGCCCCTCTGACGGTTCCCGGCGTGCCCGCGGACGCGATTCAGCTCTTCCTGTCGATGCCGTTGCTGGCGCAGGAGGAAGAGGCCGCGATGGACATCGCCACGATGCGCCGGCGGGTCCTGATCGTCGCCATCGCGACCGCCTTGCTACTGCTCGCGTTCGGCCGGCGTTTCATGCGCACCTTCACCGAGCCGATCATGGAGATCGTCCAGGGAACGCAGCGAATCGCGCAGGGCGCTCCCGAGCTGGGCTACGAACCGAAGGATCGTGAGTTGGCGAGCCTGGGTGAGGCCATCGATCGGATGGCCGTGAAGATCTCGGACGCGCGGGTGAGTCTGCTACGCGAGAAGGAGGTCGTCGATCGGATCGTCGACAACATCACCGCCGGCGTGGTGTCGGTGGATCGCGACGGCAACGTGCTGCTGCTGAACCGAACCGCGCACCAGCTTCTGGGACTGAGCGTCGGGGATCCACTGATCGCCGCGCTCGAAGATCGGGAGGAGCTGGTCAGCGTCGCCGGCTTTGTTCGGGAGTCCCGGCGAGAGCTGCGCCAGGCCACGGTTCAACTCGGGCGGGACCGCGATCAGGACGGGCAGTGGTCCCTGGTATGGGTGCCCATCGAAAGCGCGGGTGAGCCGACCGCGCTCTTCGTGATAGAGGACGTGACCGAAGTGCTGCGCGCGCAGCGGCTCGAGGCCTGGGCGGAGATGGCTCGGATCATCGCCCATGAGGTCAAGAACCCACTGACACCGATTCGTCTCTCCACGGAGCATCTCCGGGAGATCTATCGCAGCCGGCCGGAGGAGTTGGAGGACGTCTTCGAGCGCTGCACTTCGAACATCCTGGAGCAGGTGGATGAGCTTGGCCACATTGCCTCCGATTTCTCTACCTACAGCCGAATACCGGAGATCAAGCGAGAGCCCGGTGATGTTGCGCAAGAGGTCCGAAAACTCGTCGAGAGCTACCGCTCGGCGCAGCCCCCTGGGGTCGAGGTGAGCCTCGAGGTCGGGGAGGGCGTCACCAAGGCGGAGTTCGATGCCCGGTTGGTGAACCGGGCGATCCGGAACCTGATCGAGAACGCCATTCGGGCGTCCGGAGGCGGCGGCCAGGTCAAGATCACGGTGTCCTCGAGCGCGTCGGATTCCGGCAAGCCGTATGTCGAGGTGAAGGTCGAGGACGACGGCCCGGGAGTCGAGGCGGCGCTTCTACCGCGGATCTTCGACCCCTACTTCTCGACCGAAGAGCAGGGCACCGGACTGGGGCTGGCGATCGCGCGCAGAATCGCCGAAGAGCACGAGGGCGCGATCCACGCCTGCAATCGTGCTCAGGGAGGGCTGGCGGTGACCTTCCGACTTTCCACCAAAGCCACCGAATCCGCGAACGAGACACCGGTAACCTCTTGAGGCCGGCTGCTCGAAGGCCTGCGGTAGGATCGCCCGGTTCGTTCGAATCGGCCCACCGGCCAGACCAAGAAGAGGGAGATCCATTGCAGTTGAAGTGGCTCCGAACAGGAACTGCGGCAGAGACCGTGGGTGCCCTGGCGGCACTGGCGCCGATAGCCGCGCTGGCGGCGGCATTGGGCTGCGCGAGCGTGGGCACCACCGGCGGGCCGGCCGGAACCGAATCAGCCGCTGCCTTCGCGAAGCGGCTCGCCGCCACCGAAGCCCGGGAGGGCCTGCTGACATTTCACCTCGACCGCAAAGAGGGCAAGGTCTGGCTCGAGCTACCGGCGCCCGGGGAGTCCACAGAGGACACCGGGGCCGAGGGCGTGATCGGAGAGTACCTGTACGTCGAAGGTCTCCTGACCGGCCTCGGCTCGAATCCGATCGGCCTGGACCGGGGGCAGCTGGGTCCCAGCCGTCTGGTGGTTCTTCGGCGGCTGGGCAACCGGCTCCTGGTCGAAGAACCCAACCTCGGCTTCCGGGCCCTGTCGAACGACGAGCGCGAGCGCAGGGCGACTCGCCAGTCGTTCGCCAACTCGGTCTTGTGGGCCGGAAAGATCGAAGAGGAAGCGCCGGACGGCAGGAGCCTGGTTGACTTCACGTCTTTTCTGGTACGTGACGCTCACGGTGTCACACGTCAGCTCGAGCGGGCCGATCAAGGCGAGTATCGCCTGGACACCGAGCGCAGCGCGGTCGACTTTTCGGCCTGCCTGGCGTTCCCCGACAACCTGGAATTCGAGGCCCTGCTCACCTTCGTCTCCGAGTCTCCCGGTCCGCTGGTATCTCGAACGGTTCCAATCGGGGAGGCCTTCGGACTGGTTCAGCACCATTCCCTGATCCGGCTTCCTGACGACGGCTACCGTCCGCGCGAGTTCGATCCGCGCGCCGGCTCCTTCGCGATCTCCTTCCAGGACTATGCCGCGCCACTGGATGAGTCGATCGAGAAACGGTGGATCGTGCGGCACCGCCTGAGCCTCGGTGGTCCAGACTCCGAACTGGTCTACTACGTCGACTCGGGGGCTCCCGAGCCGGTGCGCAGCGCCTTGATCGAAGGCGCTTCCTGGTGGGAGCGGGCATTCGAGGCCGCGGGATTCCCGGGCGCCTACCGGGTGGAGCTACTCCCCGACGGAGTCCATCCGCTCGACGTTCGCTACAACGTGATTCAGTGGGTGCATCGCTCGACCCGTGGCTGGTCGTACGGCGGTGGCGTGGTCGATCCCCGCAGTGGCGAGATGATCAAGGGCCATGTCAGCCTGGGCTCACTTCGAGTGCGACAGGACCGGCTGATCTTCGAAGGACTTCTGGGCACGGAGAAGACCGGGAGCGGCGATCCGGACGATCCCATCGAGCTGGCTCTTGCCCGCATCCGCCAGCTCTCCGCCCACGAGGTCGGGCACACTCTCGGTTTCGCCCACAATTTCGCCGCCAGCACCTATGGACGCGCCTCGGTGATGGACTACCCGGCACCCTGGGTGCGACCGACCGCCGACGGCGAGTTGGACGTGAGCGCGGCCTACGCGGTCGGCGCCGGCGCCTGGGACGTGCATAGTACGCGCTACGCATACACGGAATTTGGGGACGCCGAAAGCGAGGCGATCGGTCTGGACACCATCGTCAGAGAGAGCCTGGACAGGGGGCTCCTTTTTCTCAGCGACGAGGCCGCCCGGCCGCCGGGTGCCGCCCAGCCGATCGCCAGCCTCTGGGACAACGGCACCGATGCCGCGCAACAGCTCGCCGAAGAGCTCGAGGTGCGCCGCGTCGCTTTGAAGAACTTCGGCGCCGGCAACATCGCCGAGGGCTCGCCGCTCGGCTTGCTCGAGGAGGTCCTGGCCACGGTGTACTTCCGGCACCGCTACCAGCTCGAGGCGGCGGTCAAGATGGTCGGCGGCCTCGACTATTCCTATGCGCTGAGGGGTGACGGTGAGCACGGAGTCGAGCCGCTTCCGGCCGCGGACCAGCGCCGGGCACTGGAGGTGGTTCTGTCGGCCTTGTCGATCGAAGCTCTCGATCTGCCCGAGACGATTCTCGGGCTGCTGGCGCCGCGGCCCTTTGGCTACGGCGACAACCGCGAGCTGTTCGAGCACCGGACCGCTCCAGCCTTCGATGCAATTGGCGCCGCCGAAACGGCCGCCGATCTGGTCGTTCAGGCTCTGCTGCAGCCCGAGCGCGCCGCTCGTCTGGTGGATCTCAACCGCCGGGCAAGCGATCTACCGGGATTCGACGAAGTCCTCGATCGGCTGTTCGAGGCCGCTTTCGACGCTGGCCCTGACGAAAGCTCCCGCGAGGTCGAGATCCGACGGGCGACTCGGGGCGTGGTCGTGCGTGGGTTGATCGATCTGGCGTCCGACGCCGGCGCCGCGCCCTCGGTTCGTGCCCAAGCCGAGTCGAGTCTGCGTCGTATCCGCGACAATGTGAAACCCGCGGCTGGAGCCCATGCGGCCTGGCTCGAGTCGACGGCCTCGCGGTTCCTCGACCGGACCTCGATCGATGACTCGGAGCAGACCAGCCCGCCCGAGATTCCGCCCGGGTCTCCAATCGGGATCACGCCGCATAACTCCGCCTTTGCGTTGCAAGACTGTTCGATGGGAGGCCCGAGATGAGCGATTCGAGTCATACGAGTCACGCGAGCCAGGCGAGCCGAGCGAGCAAGGGCCTTAGCGTCAAGGCCTACAAGCCGCTGGGTCCAGATGAGAGTTACGATCCGTTTGTTCCGGCGGTCGAGACTCCGTCGGAGTTCACTGGCAAGGCGATCGTCGCCGGCATCCTCTTCGGGATCGTTTTCGGCGCCGCGAACGCCTATCTGGGCTTGCGCGTGGGGCTGACCATTTCGACGTCCATCCCGGTGGCCGTGATCACGGTTGCGGCTTTTCGCCTGCTCAAAGGCGTCGGCATCCAGGGGTCGATTCTCGAGGCCAATCTCTCGCAGACCGTAGGCTCTGCTTCGAGCTCGGTCGCCAGCGGAGTCATCTTCACCCTGCCGGCGCTCTTCCTCTGGGGCCTGGCCCCGTCTCTCTTGCAGATGACGCTGCTGGCGATGTGCGGCGGCCTGCTGGGAGTCTTGTTCATGGTGCCGCTGCGCCAGTTCCTGATTCAGCGCGAGCACGGCAACTTGCCGTACCCCGAGGGCACGGCCTGTGCCGAGGTGCTGGTCGCGAGCGAGGCTGGCGGCAGCCGCGCCCATGACGTCTTCAAGGGCCTGGCCGTGGGTGCGGCGTTCAAGGCGCTCGTTGGCTGGGCCAAGGCCCTGCCCAGTTCGGTGCACTTCCACGTTCCCTTCCTGCGCAAGGGCGAGCTGGGTTTCGAGGTGTCGGCGGCGCTCTTCGGCGTCGGCTATATCCTGGGGCCCCGGATCGCGGCGGTCATGGTCGGGGGCGGACTCCTGTCCTGGCTGGTGATCATCCCCGCCATCGACTGGTGGGGAGCCAGCCTGACCGCGCCGTTCTATCCAGAGACCGAGCTCATCATTCGCGAGATGACTCCGCGGCTCATCTGGACTCGCTACGTGCGCTATATCGGAGCCGGGGCGGTCGCGACCGGCGGTTTGATCACCCTGCTGCGAAGCCTGCCCATGATGATCGAGAGCTTCAAGATCGGCAGCCGGCAGATGCGCGAGCGCCTGGCCGCAAGGGGCCTGGAGATTCCCAGAACCGCGCAAGACCTGCCGCTTCGGGTGATCGGCATCGGCGCCGGGGCCATCGCTCTGGTTCTCGCCCTCGTGCCGGCGGTGTTCTCGTCGCTGCCGAGCTTCCTGCCGCGGGCCGTGGCCGCGATATTGGTCGTCATCGCGGCCTTCTTCTTCGTGACGGTGTCGTCGCGCATCGTCGGACTTGTCGGAGTCACGTCGAATCCGACCAGCGGCATGACGATCGCGACTCTTCTCGCGACCTCGGGCGTCTTCTTGATCATGGACTGGACCGGAGACGCGGGCAAGGCCGGGGCGCTCACCGTCGGCTGCGTGGTGGCGATCGCCGCCTCGATCGCCGGCGATACCTCGCAGGATCTCAAGACCGGATTTCTGCTCGGCGCGACGCCGCGGCGCCAGCAGACGGGCGAGCTGATCGGCGTCTTGACCTCGGCCGTATTCGTCTGCCTCGCGGTAATCCTGCTGGATCGAGCCTACGGCTTCGGAACCACCGAGCTGCCGGCGCCACAGGCCACCCTGATGAGCCTGGTGATCGAGGGCGTTCTGCAAAGCTCCCTGCCCTGGGGGTTGGTCGGCATCGGAGTGGGGATCGCGCTCGTTGCCGAGGCCTTCAAGATTCCCAGCCTGCCGTTCGCGGTCGGGGTCTACCTGCCGGTCTCGACCATGGTGCCGCTGTTCTTCGGTGGCTTGCTCCGGTGGCGCGCCGAAGGCAGCGCGTCGAGCGAAGCCGAGGCGTCGTCCAGAAGGGAGCGCGGCATTCTCTTCGGATCCGGTCTGGTGGGCGGAGAAGGCCTGCTGGGCGTCGCCATCGCGGCGGTGGCTTTCACACGCGGCTCGCCTCCCGCCGGAATCGGTTTCGAGTGGGCCGGCGCCGCGGCGCCCTGGCTGGCGACCGCTGCCATGGTCGCTCTCGGCTATTACCTCTGGCGCGTGGCGAACGCCGGGTCGTTGGATGACGGCGGGGAAGACGCCTAGAGGGTTGCGGGGAGGCCCCTTGACTCGCTGGCTCTGGTTGCTGCCGGTGGCGGTGGCGTTGGCGGTCTGGTTCGGGACTTCCGGAAATCTGGCGAGACCGACGCCCGGCGCCGGGACTCCGGTTGCTGCCACGGTTCGGGATCCGGAGTCGACCCCGGCTCGGGGCGCCTCGGGAGAAGGGCCCGCGAGCGCGGCGACGGCTCCAGCCAGGCTGCGGGTCTCGGTGGTGGCTCGGTACGCGCACGATCCCGGCGCCTTCACCCAGGGGCTGCTCTGGCATGGAGGCAAGCTCTACGAATCGACCGGACAATACGGTGAGTCGCGCTTGCGCCGCTGGGATCTCGAGAGCGGAGAGGTCGAACAGGAGATCTCGCTGGAGCCGAGCCTGTTCGGCGAGGGATTGGCGCTCGTCGATTCCGATTCCGGACGCGAGTTGATCTGGTTGACCTGGAAGGCGGGGCGCGCCCTTCGCTTCGACCTCGGCGATTTCGCCAGTCTCGGAGAATTCTCCTACGAAAGCGAGGGCTGGGGACTGACGCTCTGCCACGGCGAGCTCTACCGCAGCGACGGGACCGCGACGCTCTGGCGGCACGACCCGGAGACATTCGCGGTCCGCGGCCGGTTTCAAGTGTTGCTCGAGGGAGTCCCTGTCGAGCTTCTGAATGAGCTCGAGTGCACGCCACGGGGGATCCTGGCCAACGTCCTGTACCGCGACCAGATTCTGCGCATCGACCCGCGCTCCGGTCGGGTGACCGCGACCATCGACGCCGGCGGTCTGCGGGCGCCGGGGGGGCGGGTTGCCTTTGAGGTCCTCAACGGCATCGCCTACCGGCCCGAGACCGACACCGTGCTCCTGACCGGCAAGTACTGGCCCTGGCTCTTCGAGGTCGTTCTCGAAAAGGGGTAGTCGTCGAGACGGTGCTCGACCGCTACAGCAGTCCATCCCCTGATAGCGCTGGTTCGCTCAGCCGACGGGGGCTTCGATCTTGAGCATTCGGGCCCAGGCCTGGCGGAGGTTGTCCGGCAGATCCAGGTCCGGGAACAGCTCGCGTACTTCTTCGCGGGTGACGTAGCCCCAGATGTCGTCCCACTGGGCGTAGCGAAGCATGTGGGAGATCGCCCAGCACTTCTGCTCGCGGTCCGAGCCGCTCAGGATCGCTTCCAGCTCGGCCGCCGAGACTTCGCGATCCGGGAAGAAGTACGGTGTGCCCGGTCGATCGCTCGAACCACTCATACCGCGAAAGTATAACTCACGGTCCGCTTGACGCCCGAGAGAGGCTAAGCTAAGTTCGCTCGAGCTTCGGGCGGGCATAACTCAGTTGGTAGAGTGCAAGCTTCCCAAGCTTGATGTCGCGGGTTCGAGTCCCGTTGCCCGCTCCAATAAAATCGCACGGTTTCGACCCGAGGACGCGGCTTGGAGCGCCTCCGCAAGACGCAAGGAAGAATCAATGTCCCTTTTCCGGAAAGAAGAAGAGATGGAATCAAATCAGCCTGCCGCGGCCATGCGGCCCAATCCGACACGTGCTTCCCAGCCCGAGGCTTCGGGCACCACTCAGGTCGCCAAGGGATCGAAGTTTCGCGGCGAGATTACCGGTAGTAGCGACCTGGTGATCGCCGGCGAGGTCGACGGCAAGCTGATCGTGAAGGGGACGGTCACGATTCAAGCCAGCGGTTACGTGAGCGGGGAGATCAAAGCGCGCACCGTCAAGGTGGGCGGCCGAGTCAAAGGCAACGTGGCCGGATCCGAGATGATCGAGATTCTCGGCCAGGGCAGCGTCCAGGGCGACGTCAAATCGCCTCGAGTCGTGATTGCCGACGGCGCCTTCTTCAAAGGCAAAGTGGAAATGGGCAGCGAGGCCTGATCGATGATCGTCGGGGTTCCCAAAGAGGTCAAAGACCACGAGTACCGGGTCGGCATGATCCCGGCCGGCGCGAAGGCGCTGACCATGGAGGGTCACAGGGTACTGATCGAGAAGGACGCAGGCGCCGGTAGCGGCATCCTCGATGAGGAGTACGAAGACGCGGGCGCGGAGATCGTCGCCGACGCTGATGCAGTCTGGGGCACGGCCGACATGGTCGTCAAGGTCAAGGAGCCCATCGCGGTCGAGTACTCGCGCATGCGCGAGGAGCAGGTTCTCTTCACCTATCTTCACCTGGCGCCGCTGCCCGAGCTCACCGACGCGCTCTTGGAGAAACGGGTCACCGGCATCGCCTACGAGACCATCACTGACCGCAACGGCTACCTGCCGCTGCTGACGCCGATGTCCGAAGTCGCGGGTCGGATGGCGGTTCTGGTGGGCGCCTACTATCTGCAGCGCCCCTACGGCGGTCGCGGGACCCTCCTTTCGGGCGTACCCGGCGTACCACCGGGCGACGTCGTCATCATCGGCGGCGGCATCGTGGGACTGAACGCGGCCAAGATCGCGCTCGGACTCGGCGCTAACGTCACCATTCTCGAGACCAGCATCGGGCGCATGCGGGAGCTGGACAACATCTTCCACGGCCGGGTCAACACGGTCGCAAGCAACCACCACAACCTGGTTTCGGGCATGCAGCGCGCGGACATTCTCGTCGGCGCGGTGCTGATCCCGGGAAGATCTGCGCCCAAGCTCGTGACCCGTGAGGACCTGCGTCACATGAAGCCCCGATCGGTGATCGTCGACGTCGCGGTCGACCAGGGGGGGTGCTTCGAGACCACGCGCCCAACGACGCATTCAGAACCGGTCTACGACGTCGACGGCGTCCTGCACTACTGCGTCGCCAACATGCCCGGAGCGGTCCCGCGGACCTCGACCTTTGCGCTGGTCAACGCGACCCTTCCATACACGCTGGCGCTGGCGGCCAAGGGCGTGCGCGAGGCGGTGGCGGAGAATCGGGGCCTCTACGAAGGTGTCAACACCTACGGCGGTCACATCACCTGCCAACCGGTCGCGGAGTCGCAGGATCGCCCCCACGAGTCTCTCGAGGCGTTGCTCTAAGACACGCATCGGAGATGCCCGAGTGGGTTGTAGCGGTCGACCACCGCTTGCCCTCGAGCGGAGCGAGGGATACCTCCACTAGGCTTGCGAGTGTCCTGGCACTTCCGCCCCGGTGGCCTCCGACCACAGCTCGGCCATGTCCGCGGCCAGCGGTGCCTCGAAGCGGCACGGCTGGTGGGAGAGTGGGTGACGGAACTCGAGCCGCCAGGCGTGAAGAGCCGGCCGCTCGAACTCCCTGAGCGGCCTCTGCCGCGCCCTCGGGAGGTCTTTCCAGCGCGCCTCGCCGTAGACCGGATCGCCGACGATCGGGTGCCGGATGTGCTTGAGATGGACCCGAATCTGGTGGGTACGACCGCTGACCGGAGCCAGCTCCAGAAAGGAGAGGCCTGCGGCGGAAGCCAGTACCCGATAGCCGGTTTCGGCCGGCCGCCCGGTGAGCAGTACGGTCATCTCCTTGCGTCGCTGCGGGTGGCGCGCGATCGGCGCGGTGATCGTGCCCTCTCCGTTCGGCGGAGTTCCGAAAACGATCGCCAGGTACTTCTTGCGGACCGCGCGCTCGGCAAAGGCTTCGGCGAGAGTCCGGTGGGCTTCCGCCGTGCGCGCAGCCACCAAGACGCCGCTGGTCCCGAGGTCGAGGCGATGCACGATACCGGGTCGGCCGGGTCCTCCGACCGCGGCCATCTCGGGATACGCGGCCAGTAGCCGGTTCGCCAGCGTCCCGGAGGATCTTCCAGCGCCCGTGTGGACCGCCAGCTCGGCCGGCTTGTCGAGGACGACGATGTGGTCGTCCTCGAACAGCACTTCGAGCGGTCCCTCCTCCGGCTCGACTCGACCGTCTTGGCTGGGAGCGCGCGGCTCACAGGAGATCCACTCGCCGCCCTCGAGCTTGAGACCCGGCTTGGCGTCCTTTTCGCCGAGAGCCACCAGCCCGTCCTGGATCCAGCGCGCCGCCTGGCTTCGGCTGGTCTTGTAGACCTTGGCGAGGTAGACGTCGAGCCGTTGCCCGGCTGCCGAGGGCGACGACTTCCAGCGATCAGCCTGCAACGGTCTCCTCGGGGCTCTCTTTCCCGGCACCGGGCCGAAATGAGTCCCACAGAATCAGCATGACTCCGATCGTAATCGCGCTGTCGGCGACGTTGAAGGTGTGCCAGTGATAGCTCTGGAAGTAGGCGTCGATGAAGTCCGTCACGCTGCCCGAGAGAAGGCGGTCGGTGAGGTTGCCGACCGCGCCGCCGACAATGAGAGTCAGCGCTACCAGAAGCAGGCGCTGACTGGAGTCGATGCGAACATAGTAGAAGGCCACGACACCGAGCGCGGCCACTCCCAGCGCACTCAAGAGCAGGGTGCGAACCGGGCTGTCGAAACCCGCAAAGAGACCGAAGGCGACACCGGGATTCTGGACGTGAGTGAGATTGAGGAACCCGGGGATGACCTCTAGCGGGCGGTGAAGCGCCAGGTTGGCTTCGATCCACCACTTCGTCCACTGGTCGAGCACGAAGACGGCCAGGGCGAGAAGCAGGTAGGTCTGCTTGCGAGAGCTCGGTCGTGTTTCAAGCATTGGGCACGGTCTCAGAATGCGCGGCGGGCGCGAATTGTCGCATAGCTACCTCGACCAGCTCGGTAGCTTCCTCCGGCCGATCGAACATCCGGATGGCGGCCGCTCCCCAGGCACCGGCCGAGGCTACCTCGGCGAGGCGCTCCCGGTCGATCCCACCGATTGCCAGCACCGGGATTCCGACGGCGCAGGCCTGGGCGAGCTCGGCGAGGCCTCGAGGAGGTCCGAATCGGAGCTTTTCGGGCGTCGAATAGACCGGGCCGAAGACCACGTAGTCGGCGCCGTCGCGCGCGGCCTCGGCCACCTCGCCCGGAGAATGGGTGGAGCGACCGATGAGGAAGTCCTCGCCGAAGGCCTTGCGCACGGCTCGGATCGGCAGGCCTCGAGCCGGCAGGTGGACCCCGGCCGCGCCGACGGCGGCGGCGATGTCGGGACGGCGGTTGACGAGCAGGCTGGTGGCCCCCGGCAGCTGATCCAGCTCATCCAGAGCAGCCAGCGCGGCCATCACAGAACTGCAGTGCTCGAAGATCGAACGATCAGAAGCGGTTCGGTCTCGAATCTGAATCCCGTCGACGCCGGCCCGCGCCAGCTGCGCCGCCCAGCGGCTCAACTCGCCTGTCGAGTCCAGGCCGCGGATCGCCATCAGGCGGGGGACTCGCTTCATCGCCGCGCCTGCCTCCTGGCCAGCCAATCCTCGAGATCGTGCGCTCCCCAGAGCAGATGAACGGCCCCGAGACCGCTGATCGCGCCCCGGAACAGCGGGTGCAAGTAGATCGCGTGCACGAGTGGCATCGGTAGCTGAAAGATCGTTCGGTCCCAGAGCGTGCTCCACGGCGCCAGCAACAGAAAAGCGCCGGCCTCGGCGCAATAAAACACGAACAGAGCCCGCCACAGAGTCCCAAAGCGCATCGACTGATTGTAGCCCGACCCGGAGGCAGAACGCTGGCACGGCCCCTGTGGCTTCGGCTCAGTTCTTCGAACGTGAGCGCGACCGTGATTTGCTGCCGCTGGCTCGGCTACCCGAGCTTCTGGACGGCGGCGAGGCCTTCTTCACGCTGCTGCTTCGCGAGCCGGAGCCGCGCGCCGACGAGCCCGAGCCGCGCGCCGGAGCCTTCGACGATCTCGCGCTGGAGCTTCGCGAGACGCTCTTCGACTTGCTCTGGCTCTGCTGCGATGAGCGGCTCGGCGGTTTGGCACTCGACGACTTGCCGCGAGAGTCCTTGGACGAGCCGCGCGTGGTCTCTCGATGCGCGCGGATTCTGTCCAGCACTCGCCGTGCCGGAGTGCTCTCCGTGGCGATGGGGCGATCTCTCGACTCGGTGCGTGACCCTTCGAGGCTGCGCACCCGGCTGCTCGATTGCGACGGCTCGCCGTCGTCTCGCGTTTCGGCCCGCGTTCGGGTCGGCGGTTGGGCCTCGCGGATCCTGGTGCCGGCCCTGGAGCCGGTCTCGGTCCGGGGAGTGACTCGCCGCCGGCTACTGGAACCGGTGCCGCTACGGTCGCGGTTCAGGCCCTCGATCCGCCGGGTTCCGCTGCTCGACCTCACGCCCGTATCGCGCTCGACCGAGACCGAGCGGGTCGTGAAGCGGCCCCGGTTGCTCTCTTCGGGGAGCGGTCGCAGGCGCTCGCGGGCCGAGGTCTCGCGTCCGAGCACCTTCGCCTTGTAGGCGTCCGCGAGCTCGCGCCGGGCGACGAAGTCGGTGACATCGGGCAGGCTCCGTGCGCCGCCGCGCGGGTCAATGCGTTTGACTAGCGTGTTCATGGCCTCGGTCGGTTTGCCCCAGCGATCGGGCCCCAGGCCCCGAGTGTCGGTGGTCACGATCCCTCGTGGCACCGCGAACCGGCGCTCGCGGGCCAGGTTGCGACCCGAGTTCCAGTAGCGGTCGTAGCCCCGGCGACCGAAGTAGCGGGTCGGGCAGAAGGTCCAATCGGCCCAGTAGCTCCAATCTCCGCCGGCCCAGCCGTAGACTCCGAACCGGAAGCCCGAGCGATAGTGCCGGTTGTAGTAGCCGAGGGGGATCCAGGCTACGTGGGTCGGACCCCAGTACCAGTAGACCCCGCCCGGCAGGTAGACGTTTCCGGGTAGCCATAGCCAGCCGTATCCGGGAACGTAGTCCCAGGAACCGTAGTGACTTGTGACCCAGCCCCAGGGGGCGCTGGCGACCCAGGTCAGCCCGCTCGGCGTATAGACCCAGCGGCCGTATCGGAACGGGCGCCAGTCGACACGAACGTAGGGCCGCCAGACGCGGCGCGACTCGACCACGATCCACTCGCCCGAGCCTCGAAGTGGAGCCGCGGCGTAGGCGAGCCTCGGGTCGACGTCGGCCGGCACGGATTCATAGGCCGCCCGGTCGAGGTCCCCGGCCCAGAGCTCGAGACCGTCGGCCGGTCCGGCCTCGACGACGTTCACGAAGGGGCGGCCGTAGCCGCTGATCTCGAGGGCTTCGCCTGCCCGCGCAATGCCTGAGCCCCTCTGGGTATCGGCTTCGGCGAATCCCTCGCGGACCACGACTTCGCTGAAGCTCGAGCTCTGTGCGGCGATTCGGTAGTTACCGGCGGCCGCCAGGTAGATCGTCGCGTTCGCGGTGCCGACGATCAGCTCCTCACCGCCGTAGAAGGTCTCGGGTGTTCGGATCTGGAGCTCACCTTCGTCAAGTGTCAGATAGCTGCTTGCCCCGATCTCGGCGTCCGGGGAATCCGGCGCCCCGGCGAGCGTCTCGAAGACCACGGTGGTTCCGCGACCGACTCGCACGATCGAGCCATCGGGCAGCACGACCTCGATCCGCCCCGAGTTGGTGGTGATCTGATCGCCGGTCAGGAGCGGGTGGTTGATCTCCGCCTCGACCGCGTCGTCGCCTTCGAGGCCTGCCAGGAGCGCGTCTCCCTCGACTCGGCTGACGAAACCGTAGGCGTCCGCCTCGGCATCGGTGGTGGTCGCGCCCAGCGGCGACGCGATCCAAGCCGCCAGGGCGAGAACCAGAAGAGTCAGGAGCATCGAGGTGCCGAGGCCTGACTCGACAGCCAGCACGACGCTTCGGCTCCGGCTCTTTTCGCTGTTGGGTTTGATCCTGGTCATGGTCCGCCCCCTCTCGGGTTCCGGCGCTTTTGTTGTTCTAGCGTAGCGCCGACCCTCAAAACTGCAAGGGTCGTACCAGGCAAGAAATCACTTGTCCGGCAGCGTATGGCAGGGGGTGAGGCTATAATCCATCGTCGATACCCAGCGTACCCGGGGGAGCGTCCTCTCCCTGAGACGCACGGCACTCACTCCACAGACAGGTACTCGGTTTGGCACTGAAAGACTGGCTCAACAGCATGACCTCGGCCGCCGGCAAGGCGAGCTCGCGATCGAGCGCCTCCGACGAAGATCTGAGCATCGATGACCTGATCACCCTCGAGCGTTACGACGAGGCGCTGGTCCGGCTCAAGAACCGGGTCTCCAAGAACAAGGGCGACTATCGCTCTAGAATCCGACTGGCTGACCTCTACCTGAAGACCTCGAAGCCGACCGAGGCGATCGAGGAGTACCTCTCGGTCGCCGACCGCTACACCGCCGAGGGTTTTTTCGACAAGGGCTACGCCCTGGTGGCGAAGCTGGCTCGGATGATCCCCCATGAGGAGAAGCTCCAGGCCAAGATGGCGGCGATTCAAAGGGCCAAGAAGCTCGAGCATCGGCGTCAGGTGATTGTCGGCGCCCTGGGGACCGTGGCCTGGGCTGTGGAAATCCGCCAGCATTGGTCCGACCTCATTCAGGGGCCGTTGGTCGAAGTGCTCTCTCGGGACCAGCTCAAGAGAGTCTTTCCGCTGTTTCAGATTCAGCGCCTGCAGGAAGGTGACGTTCTGGTCGAGCGGGGAGCGTCGAGAGAAACGCTCTTCGTGATTCTGACCGGTGAGCTGGCCGCCGAGGTGGAGCTCGCGACCGGCAACGCCACCGACCTGCGAACGTTTCGCGGCGGCGACCTGGTCGGTGAGCGCGCACTTCTCAAGCGCATGCCCTGGCCGGCGACCTATCGCGCCAAGGTGGCGACCAAGGTCCTCGGTCTCAGCCGCGAGGGTCTCGAGAAGTCCCTGCTCGGCGAAGAGGACCCGCGGGGCTTCCTCAATGCGCTCCGGATGCAAGAGCTCGACGCCGAGGTCGCCGACTCGGTGAGCAAGCTCAAAGCAGCCGAGACCTCATGAGCGTGCGCCCGATTCGCCTCTACCCGGACCCAGTCCTCCGAGTGGACTGCTCCGAGGTCACCGCCTTCGCTCAAGATCTGCGCAAGCTGGCAGAGGACATGGTCGAGACCATGCACGCCGCCATCGGCGTCGGCCTGGCCGCGCCCCAGATCGGAGTGGAGAAGCGCCTGGTCGTAGTCGATGCCACCGGCGGAGAGGATCCGGATGCCGAGCTGATCTTGGTCAACCCCGTGCTCAGCAACGAGACCGGCACCGATCATCTGGCCGAGGGCTGCCTTTCGATCCCCGGCTTTACCGAGAAAGTCGATCGGCCCCTCGAAGTCCACGTGCGCGCGCAGAATCTCGAGGGCGAGACGATCGAGTTCGACGCCGAAGATCTCCTCGCTCGCGTGATCTGCCACGAAATCGACCACCTGAACGGTGTCCTGTTCGTCGATCATCTGACGGGACTGCGGAAAGAGAAGGCCAAACGACACCTCCGCCGCCTGCGAGAGGAAGAGGCGCTGGTTCTTTGAGTAGTGACAGGTGAGAGCCGAGCGGCCGCGCCCCAGCTTCTACAACACCCTCGGTCGGCGGCTCGAGGCTCTGGAGACGGTCCGAGCCGACGAGGTCAGGCTCTACACCTGTGGCCCCACGGTGTACGACCATGCCCACATAGGCAACCTCAGGACGTTCGTCTACGAAGACATTCTGCGTCGCAGCCTGCGCTATCTGGGCTACGAAGTGCTTCAGGTGATGAACGTCACCGACGTCGACGACAAGACGATCGAGCGCGCGCGAGAACGGGGCCTCTCGCTCGAGGACTACACCCGGCCGTTCATCGAGTCCTTTTTCGAAGACCTCGAGACCCTCCACGTCGAGCCGGCCGAGTGCTATCCCAAGGCCACCGAGCACGTCGCCGAGATGATCTCGCTGGTCGAACGGCTGGTCGAGAAGGGCTACGCCTACGAGAGCGAGGGCTCGATCTTCTTCCGGATCTCGGAGGACGACGACTACGGGCGACTCTCCGGCTTCGACCTCGACCAGGTTCGCCCGGGGGAGCGGGTCGCGGACGACGAGTACAGCAAGGAGGACCCCCGGGATTTCGTCCTGTGGAAGGGCGCCAAGCCCGAGGAGCCCCACTGGGACTCGCCTTGGGGCCCGGGCCGGCCGGGCTGGCACCTCGAGTGCTCGGCCATGAGCATGAAGTACCTGGGCGAGACCTTCGACATTCATTGCGGTGGGGTGGACAACATCTTTCCTCATCACGAAAATGAGATCGCCCAAAGCGAATCGGCAACCGGCAAGCCGTTCGCCAATTACTGGCTGCATTCGGAGCACCTGATCGTCGACGGCGAGAAGATGTCGAAGTCGCTCGGGAACTTCTACACCTTGAAAGAACTGCTCGAGAAAGGCGCCGAGCCGCGGGCGCTTCGATACATGCTGCTCTCGGTGCACTATCGCAAGAAGCTCAACTTCACCTTCGCCGGCCTCGACGACGCGGCCGCCGCGCTGCGCCGGGTCGACCAGATGCGCTTCGCCCTCGAGCATGCGGTGGAGGGTGTAGCGGTCGCCGCGCAAGAGGATGTAGCGGCCGACGCCCCATCCCCGCCTGTCCTTCTGAGCGAAGCGACGAATCCCCCAGCGGTCGACCCCCGCTCGCCCTCGAGCGAAGCGAAGGGTGTCGACCGTCGACTCCCCGCCGCGATCGCCCGGCTCGACACCGACTTCGCCGCCGCGCTCGCCGACGACCTCAACGTCTCGAAGGCTCTGGCCTCGGTCTTCGACTTGGTGCGCGCGGTCAACAAGGCCATCGAG
>JAAENP010000503.1 GCA_024224155.1 bacterium | reverse complement strand
GGCGAGGCAGCGGCCGCTGGTTGTTCATCTACCTGATGCTCGAGTTCCAGCGCTCCCACGAGCACTTCATGGCCGTCCGCATCATGAGCTACGAGGGCGTGCTCTACGAGCACCTCCTGAAGGCCCTGGCTCTACAGAGCGACGACCAGCTGCCGATCGTCATTCCACTGGTGCTCTACAACGGCGAGACGCCCTGGACCGCCAAGAGGAACATCTACGACCTGATCGCCCCTGCCGCTCCCGGTATGTCGGACTATCTGCCCCGCCTGCGCTACAAGCTGATCGACATCCGCCGCTTGCCGCTGGCGGAGCTGGCAGCGATGCGCAACGCGGTCGCGGGTCTGTTTCGCGTCGAGGCAAGCCCGAGCCTGGCCGTGAGCCGAGCGGCGATCGCCGATCTGATCGATCTGCTGGACCCGCGAGAGCATGCCGCCATCCGCCACGACGTCACCCGGTGGCTGTGTGAGGTCATCTTGCCATCGCGTATGGAAGGCGTTACCGTCGAAGGAGTCAGAGATCTCGAGGAGGTGAGCACGATGATCACGGAGAACACGTTGGACTGGACCGCCGAGTGGCGGATGAAAGGTAGAGAAGAAGGCCGGAAAGAAGGGGAGGCAGCGCTGTTACTGCGTCTGGTCGAGAAGAAGTTCGGTGCCGTAGGGCCGCGGGTCCGGCGACGGATCCAGAACGCCAGCGCTGAGCGGCTCCTCGAGTGGGGCGAGCGCTTCGTGACGGCGGAGACGCTGGCGGAGGTCTTCGACGAAGCGGATTGATATGGCAGAGAGCTCCTCGTCCTGACCCTCGTGCTGTCGACGCCGTCGCCTCCGGCCGCGCGACCCTGGTGCCCGCCGAGTGGGCCGCGAGGCTCGACTTCTCGACCCTCGTGCCGGTGAGCGAAGCCCACCCCACCCAGGATTGGCGGCTGCGCTACAACGACTGCGTCTGGCGCCTGCGCTGGCGAGGCAGCGGCCGCTGGTTGTTCATCTACCTGATGCTCGAGTTCCAGCGCTCCCACGAGCACTTCATGGCCGTCCGCATCATGAGCTACGAGGGCGTGCTCTACGAGCACCTCCTGAAGGCCCTGGCTCTACAGAGCG
>JAAENP010000502.1 GCA_024224155.1 bacterium | reverse complement strand
CGCGAGGCCTCCTTCAGCTTTTGCAGCTGAAGTCGGGAGGTGCGAATCCGCAGTCGCTTTTGGCCGATGTTCGGCCATCAATCGACCTGACCGATTTCTGGGCCTTCCAACTGATCGGGGCCCCGATCCTGAATAACGAGTCCGTCGCCGCTGCCGGGACCACGAGTGACTTGAACATTCTGAATCCGGAAATCTGGATCGTCTACGCGCTTTCGGCCACTCTCCAGCTCACCACGGCCGGGGATGTGGCGATGTGCTCGATCGGGCTCCAGGGCCAGACGGGCGGATTCATGCCATTCGCCCAGTCAGCGCCATTCACGGCAACAGCCACGCAACAGCGCAACGTCGCATCGGCTCAGTTCAACGATCCATTGATTCTGACGGGATCGTTCGACATTCGAGCCAGAGTTGACCAGCTCGACATTGCGGCCGGCACGCGCGTTCTGAGTTGCCAGGCGCTCGCGGCGAGGCTCGTTCCCGACCAAATCTGACGGGCGCGGTACCGTCAGATCTTCCCAGGCACGCCTCCTGGCGCGCAGGCACGTCCGTGCCAAACGTGGTTTTTTGACAACAAAATTACAAAAGTAGGCTTTCTACGCCCGTTTCGGTCGGTTTCTCGCCACGGTTTATCAACAGGTTGCGCACCGCAAGGGGCGCACCTACGCTCGGGGGCGGGACCGGGCGGATACATCCGGCCCGCCAGGGCCCTCCTTCCACCATCCACAGGTATATCCACATGCTTATCCCCTATTTGGCCCTCGCCATTGCCGTTTTATCACTGATCGCCAGCCTTGCCGCACTGGGAGAGGCCTATGCCAAACGACCCGCACCGCGTGTTTCTCGCCTGGAGGATGCTGTTGCAGATCTTGACGACGCCCAAGAGCGAATCGGGAAGCGCTTCAGGAAGCTCCAGATGCGGTACAACGCGTTGCTCGGGCAGGAGGCACGAGAACGCCAACCCGAAGAAGATCTACCCGAGAGCAGCACCGAGACGTCCCGGCGCGACGGGGAAAGTGTCGACGAATGGCGAAAGCGGGTTATGATCGCCGTCGGACCCCTTTCCAGGATTCGCAGATGAGGACCGGTAGCTATGGCAGCGATTCTCCCGCCCGGCGCAAACGAGCAGTCCGCCGCGGTACAGATGATGGCAACCCGCGCGGCGGGCACCCGACGGACAGTCCGAAAGCGTCGTACCACCCGGAAGCGGAAGAAGGTCACGAGGCGGCGAGCCCCGGCGCGTCGCAAGTCGGCGGCGAGACGCAGGGGCAGTAAGGCCACGCCGAAGCAGCTCGCGGCGCTGGCGAAAGGTCGGCGCGCGCTCGCGAAGAAACGGCGAGCCCGAAAACGACGGTGATCCGTGTCGAACGGCTCGGACTTCGACCTAGATCCGGAGCAACAGATACCGGGGTTTCCGCGGGTCCCGATCGACCCGCTCGACCCGAATTTCCCGCCGTTTATCGGGATTCCTCCCCTCCAGGACCCGCGGCTGCGCCCGCCGTCGGGCAAAGACCCGCGCTTCAACGTCCCCCGCGCCCCCCGGGGCCCCCTACGCCCTGGGCAAATCCCCCTCGTCGGAGTCGCCGGGTTCGTCCGAGGCCTTCCCGAGGTCGTCCGAGGCGTGACCGCGGCCGACGCCGCGGTCGCCGCCCGAGCGACTAGCCGAATCATCCCCGGGGTCGCCGGCGCTATCCTGATCGGGGGGGTAGTGCTGATTGATGTAATTTTCAACGTCCTCGAGACGAATCGTCGCAGGACACTTGAGGAACTCGAGCGTGAGTTGGAAAGTGTCCGCGCTCGCCGGCGAGCGCATCAGCGCGCCCGCGAACGCGGCTTTGACCCAGGCGAGTTCCCCATAGAGATTCCCCTTCCCACTGTGATACCAAAGCCGCCGCTCGTAACTCCGAGTCCCGCACCACGGCGGACCCGTCCCGTTCCTCGAGTCGTCCCCCAAACTCAACCCGAACCACTCCCCCCCATGCGGCGCAGACCGGTCAGAATACCGGTACCGCAGCCGGGGCAGCCTCACGAAATACCTGTTGGGCCTCCGCATATTGAAATTCCTCCATCAACGGCCCCGGAAACGACGGAACCCGCGCGGAGGCGCGGCTTGCCGGACGTCGATCGGGAGCCGGACACGGCCGACGTCGAATTGGAAGAAATCCAAGTTACCACGCCGCGGCGACAGATTGAACGGGAGCGCGACCGCCAGACGGCCCGTCCTGGGCGGGCCGCAACTCGCGGCCGCATCCGAATTCCCTCGCGTGCGGCTGCGGGCCCGACCTTTAGTCTGCTGCCGTTTCTTGGGCTCGCGCCGGCCACCGGGCTGTCGCCCTTGACACCCATTGGAAGCCCACCGGTAGTATCTGCCCCGCCGGGAGCGCCGCAGCTTCCCGGGCCACAGACTCCGGGCGGGCAGCCCACGGGCGCCCGAGCCGGCCGGAAGAAGTGCCAGGAAGTGAAGCGGCGCCGACGGCGTAAGGGCAAGTGCCGCGAGGGGTTTTTTCGCGAGTTCCCTGGCTCGACTCAGTTCGTAACCTGGCGCGAGGTCGATTGCGCCAAGCTCGCTGTGAAGCAACTGAAGTCGGATCCTGTCGGGGCAATCAAGCGGGCAGTCCCGCGCAGCGCTCGCCGAATCATTCCCACAATCTGAGGTTGAGCCATGAGCGGAGTTATCCAAAGAACGGTCAGCGTAGGCGCTGGCGCGTCGGATGCGAACCTGATTTCCGGGTCCGTTTTCGAGTTTGCGCGAGTGAATCAGTTCGTCAGCGTTGGCGTGCTCGAGTCCGCGGACGGTGCGTTTATCACGATCAACGCCGGCCCGAATGTCGTGCTCGAGGAATCCGAGCCAGCGGTCGGGACGGACTATCCGATCATTCCGGACGAGATGTACTACAACGCGGTTCTCGCCCAAGGCGACCGGCTAGTTATCGGAGCTCGTAACCCGACGGGCGGCGCGATTGAAATGCGCGTCGTGGTGCAGGCGACCGATCTCTGACGATGGGACTCGCGCGCCCACCAATTAATCGCATACCGCGAGGCCTCCTTCAGCTTTTGCAGCTGAAGTCGGGAGGTGCGAATCCGCAGTCGCTTTTGGCCGATGTTCGGCCATCAATCGACCTGACCGATTTCTGGGCCTTCCAACTGATCGGGGCCCCGATCCTGAATAACGAGT
>JAAENP010000501.1 GCA_024224155.1 bacterium | reverse complement strand
GCTCCTTGTTGTCGAACTCCTGGCTGTACCACAGCCGCACGACCAGGGTGGTATAGACCGTCGCCAGCTCGCCGCTGAAGGTGTAGGAGACGTAGACGTCCGGATACTCCGCGATCTCCCGCTCTCGCCGGTATTGGGACGGGAAGATGAGCTGCTTGCCGTCCGGCGTCTCCTCGGCGATGCACAGCGAACGGTCGAGGAGGGTCTGGACCATGGCGCGCAGCAGAAGGTCTTCGTCCGAGTGCTCCAGCCGCTCGACGCCTTCGAAGTCGATTCCGCGACGGAAGACCTCGGCCTCGGCTACGCAGCCGATCTCATCGGTATGGGCGCGCGCGGCGCGGATCACGGCTGCTGCGTAGCCGTTCAGGAGATGCGGTTTCAGGAGCACGAGGTCACCGAAGTCGAAGGGCAGGACCAGGCCATGGTTGGCCAGCAGCGTCACCGCCGTGCGCACGTCGGGCTCGCCGAACGTCTCGTCGGGGAGGCTCTGCCGCAGCCGCTGTTCGAGCCCCGCAAAGCGTAGCAGCGCCACGTCCTCGGTGATCTCGAGGACGGCTGTCTTGAGCTCGGCGAGGAGGCGCGGAGTCGATGTCCACGGCAGGTCCTTCCAGGCAATGTGCTCGGCGATCAGCCGCTTCAAGTCCGAGGGCTCGCCGCTCTCCTTGTCGGAGCAGGCGTCGCCCCGTTTGGCGCTGGTCTCGAGATAGGCAGCGAAGCCGTGCTCTTTCAGAAAGCGATCGATCTTCTTGCGACTGACCCGCACGCCGCCGACGTCGACGCGGGCGGCGATCATGAGCTTGGCGATGTCGCGGGGCACGGCGGCGGACAGCGCCTTCTCCCAATCGCCGACCTCGGCGAAGGGATCGTCCTTCTGGGGGTTGACCAGCATCAGGGCGAGGGCGGTCTCGTCGAGGAAGAGTTGATGGATCAGGCGGTAGTCCTCCTGCCCGGCGAGGTCCCAGAGCAGCGCCTCGCGCTCAAAGGCCTCGTCTTCCTCTATCGGCAGGTCGAGAGGCCAGACCTGCATGCCGTGGGTCGAGTGGGTCTGGACGAACTCGTCGTCGATCAGGCGGTGGGCAAGTCCCGATTTACCAACGCCGCTTTCGCCGAGGAGGACGACTTTTGCGTTCACGTAGCGGCGAGCGACGTCAATCTGTGGGGCTGCGTGCAAGCCGGAAAGATGGTAGACGTAGATGTTAGAAGTCTCAGCACATCCTGTGATGAGGCGCGTGCCGTCTGGGCTAAAGGTGACAGAGACGAAAGATTCGTGGTGCTCAGCCGTAAGTTCTTGGAGGCATTCGCCGGCTTTCAGATCCCACAGCCGCAATGTCTCGTCGTTAAAACTCGTCGACGCGATCAAAGAACCATCGGGGGAAATAGCAACCGAGAGTACTTGGTGTCTATGGCCCTCGAAAGTCCCGACGCAAGTTCCCTCGTCCAATTCCCAGAGTCTCAGCGTTGTGTCTTGGGAGCCCGAAACGGTCTGCCGGCCGTCCGGGGTGATCTGGACCGACTTTATGGACCACAAATGTCCCTTAAGTGTTGCCAGAGATTCGCCGGTCTCCAAGTCCCAGTACTTGAGGAGCCCAGAATCTGAGCCAGAGACGGCACGTTTCCCGTCGTGCGCCACCGCAACGGACCAGATCTCGCCAGAGTGTCCGTCAAGCGTGGTCAGGCATCGCTGCGAATCAAGATCCCACAGTTTGATCGTTTTGTCACTCGAACCAGAAAGAGCTCTTCGACCATCGCCCATGGCAAAGACAGACATCACTAGCCCCGAATGTCCCGTTAGGGTCGAAAGGTGGCGGCCACTTCGCGCCTCCCAGATTCGGATTGTCTTGTCGTCTGAAGCGGAGAGAATGCGTTCGGCATCCGGCGTAATCGAGACGGATCTCACCTGGCCTGTATGGCCGCTGAGTGTAGCCCGGCATTCGCCGGTCTCCAGATCCCACACCTTGACAACTCTGTCTTTCGAACCTG
>JAAENP010000500.1 GCA_024224155.1 bacterium | reverse complement strand
TCGGCGCCGGTCTGCTTCTGAGCGATTCCCCACTGCTCCCCCGAACCCTCCTGAAGCTCCAGGGAGTCCGCGATGAGCCCCGGCCACTGGGCTCCCGCCTCGACTTCGATGATCCCGGAGTCGGCGTCGAGGTCGAGAACCCGGTCGAGCCCGAGCATGTCGATATTCACGGTGCCGACGCCGAACTGCTGGCCGCCCATGGCGTGCCGGCCACCAGCGATCGACACCGGCAGCTCTCGATTCGAGCCGTCGCCGATGGCGGCGGTCAGCTCATCGAGGCTTGACGGCCGAGCCACGCTCGCGACGCGGGTGCGGTTGGGCTTGGAGTGGACGTCGTTGAGGACGACTCCGGACTCCTTCCGGGGAGGCGGCCGAGACCGACAGCCCGCGGAGCCGAGCAGGCCGAGGGCCCCGATCTTGAGGAGATCTCGCCGGGTGATCACGACGGGAGTCTACGTACCGGTCGACCTCACTGTCGACCGAAACTGTCAGCTGGCCGCCTCCGCCAGGCGCTCGTCCAGGTAGGTGTTGAGCCGATCCGCCGCGTCGGTGGTGAGCCTGGTGAACGCCACCCCCAGGCCTCCCACTTCGCCGTCCTTCGCTTCCTGATAGCGCATGACCTCGCCGACCGCCCGAATCGGCTCGGCGCCTCCCGGCAGGCTGAGCTCGAGATCGATCTCGCTGCCCACGGGCACCTTGTCCCCGGTTCGGATGAATACGCCCGTTTCGGAGAGATTCTCGGTCTGGGCCATACGGTGCAAGCCGACAGCGCCCAGGCGCACCTGCATGGTGACCATCAGGCGCTGGGCCCTTTGTGGCCACGCCCGCAGATGCGGAGCGATGCGCTTTCGAAACCGAGTGGGCTCATCGCAACTGACTACCGGGAAGCGATCGCCCACGCTGTCGATCAACTCGCCCACGGCTTCGTCCTTGGCCAGAACCATGATCTTCTGGGTCGCGCCACCCAGCTTGCCGGCCGCTTGCACGACGAACTCCTGGATCCGGTGTTCCCCTAGCGGATGCTCGACTAGCACCAGGTCGATGTCGAAGCTCTCGAGCAGCGCCAGGGCGTGCTCGGCATTACCGAAGCGCTGAACCTCCACTGCGGTCTCGGCGAAGAGATCCTCCAGGTAGTCGAGGAGACCGCCTTCCCGCCCGACTGCAACGATCTTCTGTCTCTCCAAAGTCGCCTCCTGTGCCCACCCACGCAAGATGTTCTTGAAGCATATCGCGGCTCGAAGCCGATAGACCGAGCCTGACCGAGCCGGTCTCGGCGAAGAGATCCTCCAGATAGTCGAGGAGACCGCCTTTCCGCCCGACTGCAACGATCTTCTGTCTCTCCATGGGCTCGATGACCTCCGCGGCGGTTGGCCGCATCGTCTGAACCGCGGCATATCCAATCCGCTCCAAGACCGGACAGTCCACGGCTACAATGTCCTTGCAGTGCGACGAGCTCGGATCCTACTCGAGATTCTGACGGCCGTTCTTCTGATCTCGTGCGGCAGCGATGTCGAGGTCGAGACAACGCACACGCGTGCGGTGGTCATCGGCATCGACGGGGCCGACTGGAAGATCATCGAAGCCCTGGCAGCCGAAGGCGAGATGCCCAACCTCATGGGTTTGCGTGAGCGCGGCACCTGGGGCCCGATCGAGACCCTCAACGACGTTCCGCTGTCGCCGGTGATATGGACCAGTGTAGCCACCGGCAAGACCCCGGCCAAGCACGGCGTCACCTGGTTCATGGTCGATCAGCCGGACGGCACCCGG
>JAAENP010000499.1 GCA_024224155.1 bacterium | reverse complement strand
CGGCCTGAGTCGCTTCGTCCAGAACCTTGCGCAGCCACTCCGCCGCCTGCTCGCATCGATCTGCCTCGGCCAGCACTTCAGCCACCCACTCGGCGTCGGAGAGCTCCCTGCGAGTTTCGAAGGTATTCAGAGCCAAGTTGAACGCCCGCTCTTCATCCCGAACCGCCGGGTCCGGGGAAGACGCCAAAATCCTCGACAGGGCTTGGGCCAGCACAGCGCCCTCGGGAATCTGCTCGAGACCGTCTTCGAGTGTCTTTCGAGCACCGGCCAGGTCGTCCAAGCGCGTCTGCGCCTGGGCCTTGCCGAGCCAGGGCGCCTCCCTGGCCGGAAAAGCTTGAATCGCGACATCGAAGTGCAGAATCGCATCCTCCCAACGTTCGGCCAGCCGCAACGCCTGAGCAAGCTCGTAGCGAATCTGGCCGTCAGCGGGAGCAAACTGGCCCGCTTGGCTGAGGTAGTTGATCGCTCGATCGTGCTCACCGCGGCGCGAGAGCAAGACACCCAGGTTGAACAAGGCGGTCTCGTTACCGGGAGCCAGCTCGACGGCCCGCTCGAACGCGCCGATAGCTTCATCGACATTGCCCATCTCGCCGAGGGCCGACCCCAGATCGATCCAGCCCCCGATGCTGTCGGGATTGATGTCCAGCGCCTTCCGGAACTGGTTCGCGGCTTCCGCGTACCGTCCTACCCAGAAAGCCGATTGACCCTGAAGGAGGTGAACTCGCTCCCCTGTCTTCAAGCCTTCGAGCGAGTCGATGACCGGGTCCGCGGGCTTGATGCCGACGTCACCGCGCCATGCGAGAAGCTGGCGCGCTCTTTCGTCCTCCCCCAGTTTCCGGTATGCCAACGCCAGCGGGTAGAAAAGGCGATTTGCTTCCGGCGTCTTCTCGAGGGCCCCCTGGAGCAGGACTGCGGCTTCCTCGGCCCGGTTCTGACCCAGGAGAAGCTCCCCCAGCCCGGCCTCGGCCGCCGACGAGGCGGGATCGGTCCTCAGGGCCTCGCGATAGAGCCATTCCGCCTTGTCGGCGTTTCCCAGTTCAGCATAGACAGCAGCCAGCCGGATCAAGGTCGGAGATACACCCGGGACGATCGAAAGGGCCTTCTCATAGCGTCCACGAGCTTCCTCGAGTCGGCCTTCGCCCTGAGCCAGGTAGCCCAGCAGATAAGTCCAGCGGAAATCTCGTGGTGCGAGCGTCCCGGCGAGCTCGTAGCAGTCCGTCGCCTCCCGCGAGAATCCGTAGGCGTGGTAGTGGCGCCCGAGCTCGCCAACCGCCTCGGCCCGGTCTGCGTCGGATCGTGCCGAGTCGCTCAAGATCTCTCCGGCGAAATGATGCAGCTCGCGCAGCTGATCGACAACGACCGGCTCGGTGTCGGCAGGAACCACGAACTCAGGAAGGAGCGTGGTTTCGTGACTTCGAGACGGAGCTACCTCTTCGTTTTCGTCTTGCGCCCTGGTGACGGTGGCAAGCCCCCCAAATAGCACCAGTAGGGCGATCCAGAGAGTCCAATCTCGCTTCATCAGGTTCTTTTCCTTTTGTTCGTCACGCAGCTAGTCTACGACGAAGGAGACTTACCGGCTTCCTTCGCAACATGCCCGCTTGTCCCCGATGTCCCAAGGCTCGATGACAAAACCGAACATTGCCCTGATGGGTAGTCGGGGCATACCAGCCTGTTACGGCGGTTTCGAGACTTTGTTCGAAGAGCTCGCCCCGAGGCTGGTCGAGCTGGGGTTCGACGTCACCGTCTACTGCCGCTCCCGCTACACCGCTCGGGACTGCCGGAAGTTCAAGGGCGTCCGTCTCGTTCGCCTACCGAGCCTCTACGCGAAATACACCGAAACGCCGGTCCACACGGCTCTTTCCTGTCTGCACGCGATAACCCGCGGTTACGACGCCGCGCTGATGGTCAACGGCGCCAACGCTATTTTCGTACCGTGGCTCGAGCTCAGAGGAACTCCGGTGGCCCTCAATGTCGACGGCATCGAGAAACAGCGCGCCAAGTGGGGACGCGTGGGACGGGCAGTGTACGCGATCTCCGAGTTCCTCGCGGTGACGCTGCCGGCCCGACTCGTGACCGATGCGAAGGTCATCGAGAGCCACTACCGACGGCACTACGGAGCCTCTTCTGCGACAATCGCCTACGGCGTAGAGCCCCGTCCGCTGCCAGCCGGACCGACGCTGGCCGAGCTCGGGCTCCGGCCACGGGAGTACTTTCTCTACGTCAGCCGGTTCGAGCCGGAGAATAACCCTCACCGCGTTACGGAGGCTTACCGAGCCGTCGGCGGGGGGTTGCCGCTCGTCATGGTGGGAGACGCGCCATACTCGCGAAACTTCATTGCCGACCTCAAGGCCAGGTCGGATTCGAGAGTCCTGTTTCCCGGAGCGATCTACGGCGACGGCTACCGCGAGCTGTTGTCGGGCGCTCTCGCTTTCGTGCAGGCGACCGAAGTGGGTGGCACCCACCCGGCCCTGGTCGAAGCCATGGGCTACGGCAACTGCGTCGTCGTCAACGACACGCCGGAAAACCGGGAAGTCGCAGGCGACACCGCGCTCTACTTCCGAGCGGATCGGCCAGCGACGCTCACCGAGCAGCTGGAGCGAATCCGTCGGAATCCCGATCCATTCGAATGGCTACGTGCTGCCGCTGCAAGACGCGCTCGAACGCGCTACTCCTGGGAGCGAGTAGCCCGACGCTACGCCGCGCTCTTGAGCGACATGACCGGCCGCGCGCATCTATAATTCAACCTGCGCGATGCTACAGCCGAGAGCCCAGTCCGAATTCTGCGGCCTTCTTCTGTCGGGTGGAGCCGGCACTCGCCTCCACCCGGCCACCATCTCGTTGTCGAAGCAGCTGATACCTGTGTACGACAAACCGATGGTCTACTACTCGCTGACGACTCTCATGCTGGCCGGGATCCGAGAGATTCTGGTCATCACCACGCCTCGTGACCAAGCGGCCTATCGAAAGCTTCTCGGCGACGGAGCGCAGTGGGGCATCTCTCTCTCCTACGCGGTGCAGGCAGAGCCCAGGGGCATCGCCGAGTCGTTGCTGATCGGCAGCGACTTCATCGACCGACGGCCGGTGGCACTGATCCTGGGCGACAACATCTTCTACGCGCGGACACTTCGCAAGAAGCTCAAAAAGGCAGCGAGTCATAGCTCGGGCGCCACGGTCTTTGGCTACCGTGTGAAAGACCCCACGCGCTACGGTGTATTGAGTTTCGACAGAGACGGCACTGTAACCAAGATCGAGGAGAAGCCTGCTGAGCCGGACTCACACTACGCCGTCACCGGCCTCTACTTCTACGATAACGATGTCGTGGGCATCGCGGAAGGGCTGGAGCCTTCGGATCGAGGAGAGCTCGAGATCACGGACGTCAATCGCGCCTACCTCGAGCGCCAAGATCTCAGGGTGGAAATCCTTGGGCGTGGCACCGCTTGGCTCGACACCGGAACCCTCGACTCGCTTCTCGACGCCGCCAACTTCGTCAGGGTCATCGAAGAACGTCAGGGGCTGAAAATCTCCTGCCCGGAAGAGATCGCCTTCCGCCTGGGGTTCATTGGGCCGGAGCAGCTGCGAGAGCTGGCCGCGGGCCACGGCGACTCTGGTTATGGGCGCTATCTCCGAACCGTCCTTGAAGAACCGATTCAGGTCACCTAATGAACCGGCTCGAAACCGAGATCCCGGGAGTAATTGTCCTCGAGCCGCGCGTCTTTTCCGATCAGCGCGGCTTTTTTCTGGAGAGCTGGAACCAGACGGCGTTCGAGGCAATCGGACTCGATGAGTGCTTCGTTCAGGACAGCCACTCGCATTCGGTCGCCGGCACTTTGCGCGGCCTTCACTACCAGATCTCCAGACCTCAAGGAAAACTCGTTCGAGTCGTCCACGGTTCGGTTTTCGACGTGGTCGTAGACCTGCGCCGGAGCTCGCCGACCTTCGGTCAGTGGGCGGGTCGTAACCTCTCGGGTGCGAACCGGCGCATGGTGTGGATTCCCCCAGGTATCGCTCACGGCTTTTATGCACGAACCGAGGTCGACTTCGTCTACAAGAGCACCGAGTACTATGATCCGAAGGACGAGCGCACGATTGTCTGGAACGATCCGGTCCTGGGGATCGAGTGGCCGCTGGCGGGAGCTCAGCCACCCCTGCTCGCCGAACGCGATCGAGCGGGATCCGCGTTTCGAGACGCGGAGACCTACCCGTGAGGGCCTTCGTCGCCGGTGGCAGCGGCCAGCTGGGTTCCGCGCTCCTCGCGACGGCTCCCACGGGCACAGCGATCACGGCTCCTCCGCGCCTCGAGGTTTCGATCACCGACCGGCTCGCGGTCGCCGACGCCATAGCAACAGCGAAACCCGAGCTGGTGATCAATGCCGCCGGCTACACACGCGTCGACGACGCTGAGACCGACCGCGAAGCGGCGTTCGCCGTCAACGGCGACGGCGCTCGCAATCTGGCCGAGGCGGCGGCCGCGGTCAACGCCCGCATGATTCACGTCTCGACCGACTTCGTCTTCGATGGTCGCGCTGGCGTCGCTTATCTTCCGGGAGATGAGCCCAAGCCGCTCTCGGTCTACGGCCGGAGCAAGCTCGACGGGGAAAAGGCGGTGCTCGATACGCTTCAAAACAGAAGTCTGGTGGTAAGAACCTCTTGGATGTACAGCTCGCGCGGATCGAACTTCGTCACCAAGATGCTCAGGCTCCTCGGCGAGCGAGAGGAGGTCGCGGTGGTCATGGACCAGATCGGAAGCCCGACTGCCGCACGCAACCTCGCGCGGGCGATCTGGACCTGGTCGAGCCTGCCATCCGCCAGCGGGATCCGGCATTTCTGTGACGCGGGCGTAGCCAGCCGCTATGACCTCGCAATCGCGGTGGGCGAAATCGCCCTGCAATCGGGTCTGATCGAGTCGAGCGCAACAGTCCTTCCGATTCGCACCGAAGATCTTGCCGCCGCCACACCGCGACCGCCTTTCAGCGCTCTCGATTCGTTTGCCAGTTGGTCCGAGCTCGAGCTCGAGCCTGTACATTGGAGGCAGTCCCTGGCGCGCACGCTCTCTTCCGCCTCGGAATCGGCGAATGCCTAGGCTTCTGGTAACCGGTGGCTGTGGCTTCATCGGAGCCAACTTCGTTCACTACTGGCTCGACCGCCACCCAGGGGACCGGGTCGTGGTACTCGACGCCCTGACCTATGCCGGCAACCTGAAGAGCCTGGATGCCGCTCGCGAACAAGACGAGCTGCGCTTCGTTCATGCCGATATCCGGGACCAAGATCTGGTCGCCCAGTTACTGGTGGAGGAGAGCCTGGACACCGTGATCCACTTCGCCGCCGAATCTCACGTCGACCGCTCGATCGTTAGGCCCGACGCGTTCCTGGAGGTCAACGTGCTCGGCACACACAGCCTGCTCGAGGCGGCTCGCTCGGCCTGGCTGAGCGGTCAGCGACAGCCCCGAAGCCACCGCTTCCATCATGTCTCGACCGACGAGGTCTACGGCGACCTCGCGCCCGACGAGCCGGCGTTCTCCGAGACCGCGGCCTACGCTCCGAGCTCGCCTTATGCGGCCAGCAAGGCCGCCGCCGACCATCTGGTTCGGGCCTACACCAGGACCTTCGGTCTCGAAACGTCGATCAGCAACTGCTCGAACAACTACGGGCCGTTTCACTATCCGGAAAAACTGATCCCGCTGGCACTGGTGAATCTTCTCGACGGCAAGCAGGTTCCCGTCTATGGTGACGGCTCGAACGTGCGGGATTGGCTCCATGTCGCGGATCACTGTCGAGGCATCGAGCGCGTTCTCGAGCGCGGCCCTGTCGGGCGGACCTACAACCTCGGCAGCGGCCGCGAGCGAACCAACCTCGAGGTGATTCGGACGTTGTGCCGGACAGTGGATGAGGCCTTCGAAGCCGATCTCGAGCTGCGGACCCGCTTCCCCGAATCCTGGCCGTCGCGAGGTTCCTCTTGCACGGAGGCGGTGACCTTCGTCAAGGACCGGCCGGGACATGACCGGCGCTATGCCGTCGATGCCCGCCGAGCCGCGGCCGAGCTCGACTTTCGACCTGAAATCGACTTCGATCGCGGGCTGCGTCAAACGGTCCGCTGGTTTCTCGACAACGAAGCCTGGTGGCGAGACATCATGGACGGCTCCTACCGGCAGTGGATCGAGTCCCAGTACCCGAGCACCTGAGTCCACTGTGTGCCGCTGAGTGTCACGGAATTGTCTGTGAAGCGCCGATGAAGCGATGGCAGAGACCCTGATCTGGCTGGTTCCGGCGGCCGTTCTGGCGGCGGGGCTCCGCAATCCACGGGGAGGACTGCTCGTTCTCGCGGCGTGTCTGCCCCTGTTCGGCTCGCCGCCGGGCGGGCCCTATCTGGGCGCCCTCGATGTCGCCGCGCTGGCGGCAATCGGCACCGCATGGCGCTCAGGCCGGCCGCCAGCGTCTCGGCTCGACTGGCCGATCTGGGCCTTCCTCGCGGTGAGCCTGGCCTCCCTCGTCCCGCTTGCCTACCATCCTCCCTCCTGGAGCCCGTCGATCCTCGCTCGCCTGGTGGCCTCGCTTCCGGATGTCGAGCCGTGGACGCCGCTCTACGGTTGGCGGGCGTTGGCGAATCTGGGCATCGGGCTGGGTCTCTACCAGGCCGTGCGGCGGGCGTTTGCCCGCAATTCCCTCAAGCCACTCTTCCTGGCGCTGGCGTCGGGTCTGCTGGTCGCTCTGCTCCTGGGTCTGCTCACTCACGCCGGCTTGATCGACCTCGGCGCCTACCGCGCGAAGGGAGGCCCCTTCTGGCAGAGCCGCCTGCATTCCCTCTTCTTTCATTCGGGTTGGTTGGCGGAATTCGTTGTCCTGGCGACGCCGATCGCCGCGGCGACGTTGTTGACCCTGAGACGCAGGGGATCGGTCGTGTCGGCTCTTCTGGTGGCCCTGGCGGTTCCGACCCTCTTTCTGACCGAGCAGCGCGGTGCCTGGTTCACGGCGCTCGGACAGCTCCTGCTCGCGGTGCCGCTCTGGAGACTGGCCGTTGTCGAGCCCAAGCGCCAGCCGCGTGCGAGGAGCCCACTCCGTTCGGGCGCTCTGGCCGGTGTGGCAATCGCGCTGACCCTGACCGCTGGTAGCGTTCTCGTCCGGCCCGATCTCTTCGGCGCCGCGTTCGAGCGTACAGGAAGCGCGTTCGACGCCCAGGGCCGGCTCAGGATCTGGAGCCTGACCGGGGAGATGATCGACGATCGACCCGTCCTCGGCTGGGGTCTGGGCAGCTTCTCGTCCGTTTTTGACAATGCCCATCCCGAGCGGCGAACCGGTGTCTTCCAGATCCTGACCGCTCACAATCAGTACCTGATGCTCGGCGCGGAGCGCGGAATCCTCGGCCTGGCGGCATTCGCCATCGTCTGCTGGGCTCTGCTCGAAACTCTTCTCGCTGCAGCAAGGCACGACGATCGGGAAAAACGTGTTCTCGCAGCGGGTTTGGCACTGACATTCGCCGGTTTCCTCGCCTACGGCCTCGTCCAGTACCTCTTCTTCCTCAAGATGATCGAATGGCTCTTCTGGATGCTGATCGGCTCGGCGGCTGTTCTGGCGCCGAGGCTCGCCGTGCGTCCCGTCGACCGGGCGGCCTGGGCCGTCATCCTCGCCGCGGGATTGCTGCTGCCGTGGCGCGCCCTGGCCGTCGAGCCTTTGAGCACAGCCGGCGATCGGACTTTCGGATGGCACCGCCAGGAGACCAGCGGGGCGAAGACCTTCCAGTGGACCGGAAGATACGCAGCACGACGGCTGCCGTGGCGCCACGAGACGGTCGAGCTCGAGCTCGTAAACGGCCATCCACGCCCCGGTCGGCACAAGGTCGAGGTCGTAGTTCGGATCGATGGGCAACCTCGGCTCGCGTCCGAGATCGACGGCGTGTGGACCCGGCACTCGATCCCGCTGGGGCCGCCCCAGCAAGACTCGGTTCTGCTGGAAGTGATGGCGCGACCGGTCTTCCGGCCGTTCAGCGACTTTCGCCGCTATCCGGACCTGCCGGCGTCATCCGACATTCGCGCGCTCGGCGTGGCCGTCTCAATACCCGCGGGCGAGAGCGCCTGCGTTTCCACCGGGCTCGCTTCGGGTGGGGCAGGGACCTCGAATCGTGCCCGCCGGTCCCAGCCTCAGAATGGGTTGCCGAAACTGAGAAACACCACCGCCCCACTCTGATCCGGCTCTTTCTCGAGCTTCCAGCCCACCTCCAGACGCAGGGGCCCGATCGGGGACAGGTACCGCAGTCCCACGCCCGCACCGTACTCGAGCTCTTCCGGATCGATGGTGTCCCAGTTCCCGAAGACGTTGCCGGCGTCGACGAACACCGTGCCGCCCACCGCACCGGCGATTGGGAACCGGTAGTCGAGGTTCGCCAGTAAGAGCCCGTTGCCGCCGATCGGCACCCGGCGCACACCGCCGTCGTCCGAGGTCACCACAAGAACACTCTCTCCCGGCACTCCGAGAAGATCCCGACGATACGCCCGATGGGTCGTTCGACCGCCGGCGAAGAAGCGCTCGGAAATCGGGATGTTGGCCGATTCGAGTCCACCGGGAACGGTCGGGTCCAGCGCCGAGAGATCTCCGAGCGGCTCGAGGGCGCCGACGCGCAGACTCCCGGCGACCACTCCCAGTCGGCCGAGGTCGATGTAAGCCGTCTGCTGCCCAAAGAGCTTCAGGAACTCGGCGCTTGCGCTGAAAGCCGAGAAGGCGTACTCGGCCTGCAATCCCGCGGTCCAACCGCGGGTCGGAACCAGGGGATCGTTGCGCCGATCAATCAAGAATCGCGGGGTCAGACTGATGATGTCGACCTCCTGGAGGTTCCGGTCGATCTCGATCGCTTCGAGCGCCGGATCCGGGTCGAGGACCCGAACCTGCTTCACCGTAAGTAGCGCCCCGAATTTCGTGCTGCCCTTCGCGATCTCCGTGTCGACCTGGATCCCGCGGCGCTCCGAATCGAAGCTCTCCTCCTGCTCCTCGACTCCGAAGATGGAATAGGTGATCGGCGCTCTAAACCCGCCTAGATAGGGCTGGCGAAAGAGAAGACGAGCTTGCCGCTCCCGCTGGCTCAGGCGAAGATCGAAACGCGTCGCGACCGCACGTCCGAACAGGTTGCCGTGCGAATACCCGAGAAGCGTGCGGATCCCGTCTTCGGAGTCGTAGCCGACACCCAGGCTTCCCCTCTGGGGCCGACCCTCTTCGAGCCGGACCAGGATGTCGCGGCTGGGTGCAAAAGGCATGGCCGGCGCCAAGCGCACTTCCACTCGCGAGAAGATCCCCAGCCGGTAGAGCTCCCGCTGCCCTGCCAGCAGCTGTCGCCGACTGACCGGATCGCCGGACTCGAGTCCTACGCTCCTGCGAACGACCTCGGTGTGGGTCTTGGCCTGGCCTCGAAAAATGACGCGGTCCACGGTGACCCTGGGACCCTCCAGCACCTGAATCACGACCGAAGCCAACGAACGCGTCGGATCCCAGGTCACGCCGGAGGAAACCTGCGCTGACAGATAGCCGAGGTCTTCACATAGAGCTCGTATCTCGGCGACCGTGTCCTCCAGGCGCCGCGGATGAAATGGGCCTCCCGCGGCGATCGCGAACGTTCGGGCGGTCGGGTCGAAGCCCGTAATGCCCTCGAAGGTCACCTCGACAACCTGCCTTCTGGGCCCCTCGACGATCGGGATCGATACGTCGAGCGCGCCCGCACTTTCGGATACCGTAACTCGAGCTGGGCCGATCTCTGCCCCGCCAAGCCCTTGCAGGGCGTAGTACGAACGCAGATTGCTCAGATCCTCTTCGAGGACCTCGTCCACCAGGCGCCCACTTCCGGGCGAGAACGTCCGCGCCGTGGAGCTGGCCATTCTCTGGACCAGCTCCGAGGTCGGCACCAGTTCGTTACCGGAAAACTCCAGGCTCTTCACGCTGAAGGTTGGGCCGGGTTGGATCAACAGGTTGACTTGCCGGCGCTCCTCGAGATCGACGACCTCCCCCGTTACCCGCGCTCGATAGTGCCCACGCCCCTGGAAATCACTCCGGATCCGGCCGACCGTTTGTAGAAGCAGGGCTTCATCGAAGCGCTCCTGCTCGAGCTCCTGGAGCAGGCCACGTTTGCGCAGCACCTCGTCATCGAAGCCCAGTACCCGCAGATCGAGCTTCGGTCCCATCTTGACCGGATACTCGAGCGCCACGGAGCGCGGCTCGAGATCGCGGGCCTCGTTCGGGGGCCCGACCTCGGCAGACAGGTAACCCTGCCGGCCCAACCAGCTCTCCAGACGCTCTCTCTCGTCGGTCAGCTTGGTGCGCTGGAACCTCCTACCGGCGGTCATTCGCAGACGCCCGAGCAGCTCGCTGCTGTCGAAGGCACCGAGACTGCCGACAAAAGAGACCTTCTCGACCAGCGTCGGCTCGCCGCAGCTGACGTGATACGAGACACTTGCGAGCTTCTCGGCCTCATCGATCTCGACGTCGAGGACGACTTGACGGTCGCGAAACCCGTTCTCGCTGAGAAGATCCTGCAGCCGATAGACGCCTCGAACGACGCGACTCTCGCTCAGAGGCGTCTGCGGCCTCTGCGCCAGGGCTCCGCGCAGCTGCGAGTCGCGCAGGCAATCATTGCCGACGATTTCGACCGCGGCAGCCTGAACTCTCGAGAAAATACTGAAGACGACGCGAACACCGCCAGCCTCTCGAACCAGCGACGCCTCGGCACGGCCAACCAGCCCCGAAGCCTGCAGATTCCGCAAGCTCTTGCGCAGGTCCTCGAACGCCAGGTCGCCGCCAGGCTCGACCGCGAGAAGCTCGATCAGCCCCTGCATTCGTCTCCCCGCCACGTCGCCACGCAGCTCGACACTCAGCACCCTCGCTGCCTGCCCCGGCGCCGAAACGCCGGCCAGGCAGACGAGCACCGTGCCGACCCGGAGGCAGAGCTTGAATCGCGCCCACATCGATCTAGAAGGCCTTCTCCCACTTGGCGTCGACCGCGTAGGTACCATCGCCGTTTTGCGTGAGAACCAGAATCAGAGACCGGCTTATGCTCCATTCGAGCTCTAAGATCTGCTCCTCGGTCTCGCTCGGATCGTAGGAATAGGTTGCGAAGAGATCGCGTGACAGCTGTTTTCCGACCGTGACTCGCGCCGACGACAGATCGCCGGTCGAGCTCGTCAGTGGAACGATCCGGAACTGATCCAGGCCAAACAGGCGGTTGAAGCGGTTCGCCACCAGCGAGGTCGCCTGTCCGTAGAGAAAGGTCTCGGCACCGAGGTTCTCACCCTGCAGGCTCTGGGATTCCCTGGTCTCGCCGAACTCCGGGTCTCGGGGCCGGCCGCCGGTCATCAGCGCCATTACCTCCAACTCGGCGAGGGGTGGATCGGAGATGAAATCGAAGCTCAATCGTTCCGGCGTTCCGGACAGGCTCAGGGTGACGTCGTATTCGCGCAGGCCCGTGTGAGCCACCAGATCGATCACCGGCTCCAGCCGGTACGGATTGGCAAAGGTCAGGAGACCCCGCTCGAGCTCGTACTCGTTGCCGGAATAGATCAGCCGTCCAGAGGGATCGAACTCGACCGTGCCGAAGACGACCGGCCGGGCCAGGCTGCCGCGCAGCACCAGATCCGCCGAGCCTCGCAAGTCAGCCAGGTTGTTTCGGATCCTCAAGGTCTCGTCAGCGGTGACCGCCAGGTTGAGCTGGGTCGTGGTCAGCAGCTCATCGGTCTCCTCCACCTCGACGCGGCGCTGCTCGAAAAAGGAGCGCAGGAGCTGGTCGAGCTCGACCGGCACGTCGGTGACGTAGAGAGCGCGGTCCAGATCCAGCGCACCGGAAAGCTGACGGCCGCCCGGACTCGAGGACAGCGTGAAGTCGGTGTTGCCCCGGATGGACCATCCTTCGGGATAGCGGAAGTTGAGACCGTCCCCGGAGATCTGGAACCGGTAGTCGAGCTCGCCGGATTCGGTCCAGCCCACGGTGCCGGCTCCGTTGAGGCGACCGCCGACAACCCGCGCGGACAACTGATCAAGAACCGCCTGTCTCGGATAGAACAGAAACACGGCCTCGGTCGATTCGAACGTCGCCGCGAATCCCGTAGAGACCAGCTTGCCTCCGCTGAACTCACCAACCCCGTCCAGACGGGGCTCGCTTACGGTTCCCACGATCGATCCGATCACGTCGAATGTTCCCTCGACGAGCTCGATCCCTTCCGGCGCCCAAGGCTCGAACCACGACGCGCCCAGAGAGCACTGCATTTTGAGGTCCAGAGTCTTGTCGTCTTCGAGACCGATCCTCCCGGCAACGAAAAACTCGCTCTCGGCGTCGGGTGTGGCCAGGTAGAAACTGTCCAGCACCAGCACCCCTCCGTCGAGAACGATCGACACCGGCTCCAGGTTCTCCAGCGTCCGGACCGCGCGCAGCCCCGGGCGCCGAATCAGAAGCTCGTCCAGGCGCAGCCGCACCGCGGGCAACCGTGCCGCGCCGAGAGCACCGGCCACACGCAGTGATCCCTGGCCGGTAGCTTCGAAGTCGGGCACCGCCTGCGGCAGGAATAGCGCCAGAATCGCTCTCAGATCGGAGCTCGAGACCTCGAATTCGAGATCTGCGACCCCGTCCTCCAAGACGCCGCCGCCGGCGAGTCGCACGAGGCCTTCGATTCCGCCTTCAGACTCGATGTCGCGGCCATGCCATTCCAGCCGGAGCTCACCTGAGCCGGTTTCGCCAAGTACGGCGTCATCGATCGCGACGCTCTCGACGCCGAAGACCAGTGCAAGGTCCGGATTCGTGATGCTGCCGCCAAGCTCGCCGGAAACCTCCAGAGTACCTGCCAGCCTCTCCGCCGAGATCGGCAGCATCTCCAGGGCGGACAGATCCAGACGGTCGGAGTCGACCGCGAGCGCCATGCGGTCGGCGAGGAGGTCGTAGTCTCCGCTGAGTCGGATCGCGCCCTGACCGAAACCGAGCTCCGCCTCGTGGAACACGACTCGCTCGGGCGAGAAATCAAGATCGAAGTCGAGGCGGGAGGCCTCGAGCTTCCCCAGGCTGGGCGGAGCCACCCGTCCCCGAGCCGAGCCTTCGGGAGCCTCTGGAGAGCCACGAATCGTCGCCCCGCCTGAAAACGGCCCTTGCAGCGGCATCTCGAACGGCAGCCAAGGTTGCAGATCGGAAAGGGGCCAACCCTCGGCGTCGACGGCGAGCAAGAGCTCGTCGTCATCCCCGTCAGCGGCAACATCCGCGACCAGCGGCACGGAACCGGTGACGATCAGGCCGGCCGTGGGTCGGAGCAGTTCGACACGCAGATCGTGCACCCCGACCGGGTCGAGCTCGAACCTCCCCTGGACGCGATCGGCCCGAAAGCCGGGCGCCTCCACATCCTCGAGGTTCAGCTCGGTCAGAACTTGCACGGCCTCGCCGTCGACGATGACTTCGGCCACAACCTCACCGCGGCCTCGTTCCGGTTGCCAGAGAGCGCCGGGTTCCGCCATCGGCAAGAGCGCCAGAACCGCCTCGATCGCTTCACTGGTGACCTCGACGTCGAAACTTCCACTGCCTTCGGCCATGTCATACGAGCCCGTGGCGACGATCAGTTGGTCCTCCCCCGTCAAACGTACGGCCTCGGTCCGAAGTCGACCGTCGCCGATGCTCAAGACGGCTGACCCATCGACCGGCAAGCCCTCGGCCCCGAGGGTGCGCTCGATTTTCAGGTCGGCCCAGCCGTTCCCCGACCGAGGCTGACGCCTCAGGAACTGATAGCTGAAGTTGCCGGTCGCCTCGGCCGCTAGACCGATTATCGGAATCCGCTGGTCCTCCAACAACCGCCCGACATCCACTCGGCTGAGTTGCAGATCGAGCTCGACCGGCGCGTTCTCCGAGCCCAGGGCCATCCGCACCGAGCCGTCGATCGTGCCCCTGCCGTAGCGGGCGCTTTCGATCCGGTAGCGAGCTCCCTCGCTGTCCACCTGAACACGACCGCTAACCGAGCTCACCCGACGCTCGACGACCTCGATCCCCGTCGAGGAGAGTCCGCCCGACAGCGACCACTCCCGCTCGCCTCGAACGAACTCGCCGACGAAATCGAAGGGGCCATCAACCAGTCCGTCGCCGTAGCCGAGCCGATCCAGCAGGCGACCCTGGCCCGACGCCTCGATCGAGAAGCTCGTGCGTCTCTCGCCACGCCATTGAACGAAGCCCCTGACCTCGGCGGCGACGTCGGGCGCCTCGAAACTGCCGGCGGCGATCTCCGCCCGCCCGGGCCGGTACGAGCCGAGCACGGAGACCGTGCCCAGGTAGGGGCGCGCCTGAGGCAGCACCACGGTCACCTCGTCCGCCCGCAGCTGGCCGACCAGCTCGAGGCGATCGTCGCCACCCGCGAGATTGGCCCTGAGATCGCGCGCCGAAACCTCCAGGGGATACTTCCGATGTTCGGTCTCGAGCTCGCCGTCTACTACTTCGATACTGCCGATCGCAATCTCGAAACGCCTGGGCTGGTCCCGAAACCTGCGGCGTTGCGTCCGAGGCGCGTCGTGCTGGCCGGACTCGTCGAAGTTCACTCGAATCAGCGGCTTTTCTACGAACACGCGATGAAGAGTCACTCCCGGGCGAAGCAGCGAGCCCATCCGAGCATCCACCTGAAGACGCTCGACTTCGGCGAACGCGGGCTCTCCGTCGCCCGGCCCTCCGATCACCAGGTCCCGCGCCTCGATGGAGAGCGGAATCAGATCGATCGAGACACTTCCGATCTCTACCTGGCGATTGAGATAGCTACCAGCTCTTGCCTCGGCAAACCTCTCTGCCCAACGGGCGAAACGAGCGCTTCCCAGAACCGCCAGGAGGACAACCACAACCAGCGCGATCAGCGCCGGAGACCAGATCAGGGGCCTCAGCACCCACCTGGCCAGTCTGGACCGGCGCGGCCGCCGGGGCCTCTCGGCGCCTGCCTTCCGCTTCTCCTCGGGCTTCGGCACCATCGGATCGGCTGATCAGGCGGAACGGTCTGGCCCGGGCGCGCTCAGCCGCCCCAGCGGAGTTTCCCTCGCAGATTGTCGTAGAAAGTGCGCCCGCTCAGCCGAACCAGGCTGACGCCCTTGTCGGCTCGCATCAGTTGGACCGTGTCGAGGTACGCAAGCGTCGTCCCCTCCTGGCCGTCGAGAGTTAGATGGACCTCGGCGTCCCGTGTTTCCAGTTTGACCTCGATCAAGCTTTCGTCCGGCACCACGATCGGCCGTAGCGAGAACGTGTGCGGGCAAATCGGCGTCAACAGCACAACCGGCAGCAGGGGATTGACGATTGGTCCCCCGGCGGAAAGGTTGTAGGCCGTCGATCCGGTCGGGGTCGAGATGATCAGCCCGTCCGAGCGATAGGTCGTCACCAGGCCACCGTCCGCCTTCAGGGTCAGTTCTATGATCCTCGACAGCGCGCTTTTCGCGATGACCGCATCGTTGAAGACCCGGTAGAAAGCCGAGCCCCCGTCGGCTCGAATAACCTTGATCTCCAGAAGCGATCTCTCCTCGACTTCGAAACGCCCCGCCAGGATCTCCACCAGACTCGGATAGAGCTCGGCTCTCGCGATCTCGGTCAGAAAGCCCAATCGCCCGAGATTCACGCCAAGTATCGGCACGCCGGGGCACACGGCTCTGCCGGCAGAGAGCAGCGTGCCGTCGCCGCCCAAGACGACTACGAGATCGTAGTTGCTCCCGGGGTCGTAGAAGTCCCCTGCAAAGGTCGGGTCACGTGCAACCGCTACTTCCTCTTCGATCGCCACCCGAATGTCCCGGCGTTGCAGCCAGTCCGCCAGTTCGTGAGCACTGGTCACGGCTTCGCGGCTGCCGTTCTTGACGACGACTCCGACGCTTCGGATCACGCTACTCAATCGCCGGGCTCCCTGCGCAGGAGGGCGAAGGCCTCCCTGTTGCCTTTGGCGCCGTGTACCGGTGAATCGAACGATCCCAGCGCCGTAAGTCCGAGGGCCTCCAACCGGGCCACGGTCCTGTCGATGGCCTCGCGGCGCAGGCCCTCGTCCCGCACGATGCCGCCCTTGCCCACCTCGCGCCGCCCCACCTCGAACTGAGGCTTGACCAGCATCAACAAGAGCCCGCCGGCGCGGACGTGGGGCACGATCGCGGGCACCACCTTGACCAGCGAAATGAACGACAGGTCGAAGGTCGCAAGATCGCAGACTTCACCGAGCGCGTCGCGTTCGAGGTAGCGCGCGTTGACGCGCTCCATCACCTCCACGCGCGGATCGTTGCGCAGGCCGTAGTCGAGCTGCCCGTAGCCGACGTCTACCGCGAAGACCCTTCGCGCTCCGCGCTGCAGCAGGCAGTCGGTGAAACCGCCGGTGGAAGCGCCGACGTCGATGCACACCCAGCCCGTCGGATCCAAACCGAAATGATCCAGCGCCGCAGCGAGCTTGCGGCCACCTCGGGAAACGAACGGCTCCGCCGGGCCAGCGATCATGACCTCAACGTCCGCAGCTACCGAGCGACCGGGCTTGTCGATCCGCTTTCCGTCGACCTCTACGATTCCCGCCATGATCGCGCGTCGAGCCTGCTCACGCGTCGGAAACACGCCACGTCGTTGCAGAAGCTGGTCCAAGCGTTCCAAGACAACCCCCAATCGAAGCTATTGTCCCACGCTCGACCCGATCTCGCCCTCCTGGACAGTGAGTATGAACGGCGTCGCCATCAGCACCAAGGTCAGACGCAGAACCTCCGTGTCGAGCCAATTGGCTTCGAATAGTCCGGCCAGGCTAAAGCCGATCAACGCCAGAAAACTCCCCAGGTAGAGCTCTTCGAAGCACCGGCCCACTCCCGGCCGTCCAGGTTCGTCCAGGCATCTGCGGTAGCCGCGGTACGCGGCCAGCAGGGCCGCACCGATAAGCCAAAGATAGGCGCCCAGACCGACCAGCCCTCCTTCCGCGGCGACTTGAAGGTAGGTGTTGTGCAAGTGCGGAACGGAGTGACGTGGTGCCGCCAGGGGTCGGTAAATCGGATACAGGCGCTCCGGCATTCCGGGCCCGAGCCCCAGAACCGGTCTCTCTGCAACCATCTCGAGCCCGGCATCGAGCATCGACAGACGGTCGTAATTCGACGGATCCTGAAGATCGACGATCGATGCGATCCGTTGGCGAACCGGAGCTGCCAAGAGCGCCAGTCCCAGCACCGCGACCGGCATCCAGACCAGAACGCTCTTCGGCCGGCGCAACAGGGCGAGCACGAAGAGCGTCAATGCCAGCGCCACCCACGAGCTTCTTGTCAGGCTCCCGAACAGGGCAATCGTGATCACTGCACAGGCGCCCCAGCGCCAGTCGCCGAGGCGTGGTTTGCGACAGGCGAACCTGGCAATCAGAACCAGATTCGCCAGCAAGAGCACGCCTGCAAATGTCATGTAGTGCGAGAAAGGCCCGCGAATCCTCTGGCCGAGATCGCCGTATCCGGTCAAGAACTGACCCAGACCCCACAGAGCCGCAAGAGCGGCCACGATCACGACTCCATCCAGCACTTTTCGAAGCCATTCGGCATCGCGAAGCCAGAAAAGGGCGAGCGGCAGGGTCACGAGCCCCAACATCTCGTCGGCATGAGCCAGACTCCAAACGGAATCGAGCGAAAACGTGATCGAAGCGAGACCGACTAGAACATAGAAGCCGAGAGGATTGAGAATCTCAGAGAAGCGGCCCATGCGCTCCGCCTCGCGTCGCAGGTTCCCTCGGACGGCGAACGGTACGGCCGCGATCGAGAGCACCATGGCGGCATTCGAGATCGCGAGCGCGACCACCGCCCAGAGATGCAGCACGAAGGTGGCAAATCCGAATCGATTGCCGTCGCTGCGGGCCGGCACGGAGGAGACGTCAGACACAAGCGCGGGCGAAACTGAGCGCCAAGCTGCTCCCGCTTCAGCCGGTCAGGACGTCGGCGGGCAGTGCATCCTCCACCAGCATGATGGGGATGTCGGAAACGATCGGGTACACCAGGCCGGACTCGGCACAGTGAAGGCCCTGCTCGACGACGGGAACCTCGTCTCGAAAGTGCTCCTTGTACTTCTCGACGAGCTGGTTGCGGACGGCTTCCGGAAGCTCGACGAGCTCGAGATCGCCCTTGGTCTTGGGGCAGACGAGGATTGCGAGAAGCTCGGGATCGACGGCCATGACGAAGAGCAGAATACCACGGCCACCGGAGTCGAAGAGACTCCGGCGCCGATTCGGCAGGCAGCGGGCCAAGGAACGCTACGGGCTGAGAGCCGGCCTTGCCCTCGCCGCCGCTCAGCCTTTCGGCTCATGCGATCCGGCGGGCTCTTGGAGGAGTCGTCTCGGGCGATCTGTGCGTCTCCTCGCTATCAACTGCAACTATGAGCCTGTTTGCCGAGCGCCCCGCTTCGGTGCGGCAGATCGCGGCTCCTCGACTCGCCTACACTCACCACGCCGGATCCTCGCATCGCCTCAAACGGCTTTGCGCTCGGCAAGGGCGAGACCGGCTTCTTCGTCGAGTCACTCCGCACCGGCTGAGGACAAGCCGATTCGGCAGG